>JARFQV010000274.1 GCA_029287615.1 Pseudomonadota bacterium
CCAACGGGGATTCATGGGCGGAAAAATAGAAAAAACCATGATTTTCGGCATTGCATCTACCTATCGCCTGCAATGGGAAGATGCCCAGGACAGTTATGTCCTGTTGTATCCTGAAGGCATGGTTAAACTGAATAGCAGCGCCGGTGAAATACTGCAGCTTTGTGACCGCACCAGCACCGTCAGTGAGATCATTACAAGGTTAGGGGATAAGTTTCCGGGTGCGGATATCGAGGCAGACGTGCTTGAATTTCTGAAAATCGCACTTGCCAGAGGCTGGATAAGTAATGAATAACAGCCACCGACCTCTCTGGCTGCTTGCAGAACTGACCTATGCCTGTCCCTTGCAATGTCCCTATTGCAGTAATCCTGTTGATTACGCAAGCCACGGCAGGGAACTCGACACAGATACATGGTTACGCGTATTGCGCGAGGCACGCGCCCTGGGCTCGGTACAACTTGGATTCTCGGGAGGAGAACCTCTTGTCCGGAATGATCTGGAGATACTGCTGAGAGAGGCAGCCTCCCTGGGATTCTACACCAATCTGATAACCTCCGGTGTCGGCATGGATAACGACAGGATAAAAAATTTTCGTGAACTGGGTCTTGATCATATACAGATCAGCTTTCAGGCCCCCGAACGTGAACTCAATGATTATTATGCCGGATCAGCCGTATTCGATCACAAACTCTCGATGGCACGAGCGGTCAAGGAAAACGGTTATCCGATGGTCCTTTGTTTTGTCATTCATCGTGACAACATTGACCGGGTCGAGGATATTATCCGGCTTGCATTGGAGCTGAAAGCGGATTACCTGGAACTTGCTACCACTCAGTATCAAGGCTGGGCATTGATCAACCGTGACCATCTGCTCCCCGGAAAGGAGCAGGTTGAACAGGCTGAACGGGTAGCACACGAATATCAGAACAGATACCAGGACAGAATTAAAATCTATTTCGTAGTCGCCGATTACTACGAAAACAGACCAAAGGCATGCATGAACGGATGGGGCAGGACAGCGCTTGTCGTTTCCCCGGATGGAACCGCCCTGCCTTGCCATTCTGCCCGTATCTTGCCAGGGATCGAGTGGCCCAATGTTGGCAACCACACTATGGAATGGATATGGGAATCATCACCGGGATTCAACAGGTTCCGTGGTGATGACTGGATGAAGGAACCCTGTAAAAGCTGCTCCGAGAAATCCGTTGATTTTGGCGGGTGTCGCTGCCAGGCATACTTGCTCACAGGCGATCCGTCGAATGCAGATCCGGTTTGCGACAAGTCGCCCTTTCATCATGTCATACTGGAATCCACAGCCCGCAGAGAGTCTGCGGCAGAACCGGATCAGACCGGTGCGATGTTTTTCCGCAATCCGAAAAACTCTGATAAGCTTTCCTGATGACACACATGGAATACTTCTGTGTATTTCTATTTCATATTTGAATCTCTGAAACATCTACTGGTGATACCATGAATCTCGCTAGAAAAACGAAAATGCCCTTCTGGATAATCTGGCATGTCATCTCGGTATTGGCAATCGTACTGATCCCTACCCTGTTTATACTGGGCAAGCCTGCCTGGTCACTCCCTGATGACCAATTCAGACTACTGGCGGGAATCGCATTTTCCTATCTGGCGTGTGTCCTGATTCTTGCGCTTCGCACGAGCAAGGGCAACTCCATTCTGCTGCGTGATCTGGTTCTGGTGGTACTTGCGGTATTCGGTGTTTACTTCCTGTTTCTACTGTTGACCGGTTCCTATGTATCGCGACCGGTCCTGCTGGTGTCGTTTGTTCTATCGCTTGTTTCGATATTTTTTTCATTCACTCTTGCACCGGCACTTCTGAAACCGATAATTATTACTGTTGCGGCTATAACCTTGCTGTCGCAACTGATGACCGAACAAATAGAACAGCTAACGAGCAGTATTCCTGAACCATACCGCTCGAAGAAACTGATCGATACCGAATTCTATACAGTAAAGGCAACAATCCATCACAATCAGATTGATGGCTGCCCACAAGCAGAAAAGCGCTGTGGCATCCCGAAAACAACCGGTGGAGGACTCGCGATCATTGGCGATGGCCATCTTCTGGCAACAGGACAAGGTGATCTCTATTCCCTTTCGCTCGATGACAGTAACGGCGCACTCGATACCGGGCTTCTTCCATATCGTATTCCCCTCAACGCCGAGGACTTCCGGAAGGATAACGGAGATGCCGATGTGTGGTTGTATCGTGTGACGGATATCCTGGTACAGGATCTGGGTGATAAATTCCGTTTGTTCGCTGCCCATCATCACTGGAAATCTGATCAGCACTGCTCTGTGCTGCGCATTTCCAGCCTGGAAGGGGATCCTGCAAGCTTCCTTGCCGGCAAGGCCGTAGCCGAGTGGGAAACGGTTTATGAAACAAAACCGTGTCTGCCCGTCACCAAGGGGCGCAAGGGAGATGGTTTCAAGGGTGGTGATTCGGGAGGAAGAATGGTCCTTCTGGATGACAGCCGGCTCCTCTTTTCGGTTGGCGACTATCAGCACGATGGCTGGAACCGGGAGCAGATGCTGCCACAGAATGATGATGCGGAATACGGAAAAACCGTGCTGATCGACCTGAACACAGGCGAAAGCTCAATCCATACAAAAGGCCACAGAAATCCGCAGGGCCTTTATGTTTCACCCACCGGGACTATCTGGTCGACGGAGCACGGCCCCCGGGGAGGAGATGAGCTCAACATGATTATGCAGGGGGCCAACTATGGATGGCCTCTGGTAACCTATGGTACGGATTATGGGGACAAAATCTGGCCACTCAACGCCAGCCAGGGCCAGCATGAGGGCTTCCAGCGCCCCGTTTACTCGTGGATTCCTTCAATAGCGGTATCGAACATAATCGGTGTAGAGGGCTGTCTCTTAT
>JARFQV010000278.1 GCA_029287615.1 Pseudomonadota bacterium
CATCACAGGGAACGATGTAAAGGACCGCGAAATATCACCCTTTTTAACGGAAGGCAGTGGAGAGAATGCGCTCAAAATCCATTTCGAATCCGTGGAGAGTCGGCAGGAATACCTGAGTACACCGCCGCGCACTCCGGAAGCCTGCTCCCTGAGGTTGTACAAGGGCTTCGAGGATGACGAAACCATCCTCTGGGATTAGTTGGCAGTTTAGGGAATCTCTGATTATTTCGTCATTCCGGGCGCAGCGCAGCGGAGACCCGGAATCCAGTGCTTTACTTTCAACCTGTTACTGGATCCCGGCCTGCGCCGGGATGACGGGAAAGTAATTAATCAGAGGTTCCTTAGTTGGTATTTTAGTTGGTATTCCTGACTGTTCCGAGTAAAAAAACCAGGTTTCTGCTTGAGTACCGCAGATAAAAGACGTGTACTCGATCGTATCGCCTGTATGGCGAGCGGAGATCGCTTGAAACGCACGTGGCCTGATCGATCATAACAGCCCTTGGAACCGATATTCTGGCATCCAATACCGGATGCCTTCCCGCGCAATACGCAACGTTGACTGGCACGATAGCGATATCGGGCTGCAAGGCGGATATTCCGCAGAATCTTTTCCAGGCTTTCCCGGTTGTGGTATCGGGTTGACATCAATGCCACCCTTCAGGATCGAGGTGCGGCAATGATGCCTCTCGTGCATTGAGTACTGATGGTTTCGGTCGGAAAGACGGAGTAGAATAACAGCTGGCGCAAGACCTGATACTGCGCTGACCGGCCACAACCATAACCGGTCCCCTCCCCCCACCAGGAACCTGCAATGTCCGATGTAAATTCCCCTGTCACGAGTTTTCGCGATCTAAAACTGCCCGCGCTGTTGTTGAGCGCACTAGACGAGGTTGGCTATGAAACCCCCTCCCCGATCCAGGCCCAGGCCATTCCCCATCTGCTGAAAGGCCTGGACCTGCTGGGACACGCACCGACCGGCACCGGAAAGACCGCTGCTTTTGCCTTGCCCCTGCTGTCGCGTATCGTGATCGAGCGTCAGGAAATACAGCTGATGGTCCTCACTCCAACCCGTGAACTGGCGATACAGGTAGCCGAAGCCTTGCAGCGTTATGCCTCCCATATGGTGGATTTTCATGTCCTGCCAGTCTATGGTGGCCAGGATTATGCCAGACAGATACGGCAGCTGAAGCGAGGCGTGCATGCTGTTGTCGGTACACCGGGACGGGTGATGGATCACATGCGCAAGGGTACGCTCAGGCTGGATACACTGCAGACGCTGGTGCTGGACGAGGCGGATGAGATGCTGCGCATGGGGTTCATCGACGACGTCGAATGGATCCTGGAGAAAACGCCGAAACAGCGTCAGATGGCGCTTTTCTCAGCGACCATGCCGAAAGAGATACAGCGCATTGCACGGCGTTATCTTCGTGACCCGCAGGAGATCGCCATCAAGACCCGCACCGCCACGGCGGAGACGATCCGGCAGCGTTATTGGCTGGTCAGTGGCCTGCACAAGCTGGATGCACTTACCCGGATCCTGGAGGTGGAACCGTTTGATGCCTTGCTGTTGTTTGTGCGTACCAGGACAGCCACTACGGAGTTGGCAGAACGGCTGGAGGCCCGGGGTTATGCTGCTGCAGCCTTGAATGGCGATATGGCGCAAAAATCCCGGGAGCAGATAGTCGATCGTCTGAAACAGGGCTCACTGGATATCCTGGTTGCTACCGATGTTGCCGCACGTGGCCTGGATGTGGAGCGGATCAGCCACGTCGTCAACTACGATATCCCCTATGACACCGAGGCCTATATTCACCGAATCGGCCGCACTGGCCGGGCAGGACGCCAGGGCGATGCAATCCTGTTTGTCGCTCCCCGGGAACGACGGATGCTTCATACCATCGAGAGGGCTACACGGCAGAAAATCGAGCCACTGGAGCTCCCCTCGACCGAAATGGTCAACAACAAGCGGATCGCCGATTTCAAACAGGGTATCAGCGATACACTGGCCGCCGGTGAACTGGATTTCATGCAGGGCCTGCTCGAGCAATATCAGCAGGAGCACGATGTGCCGGCGCTGGAGATAGCAGCGGCGCTGGCAAAAATTTCCATCGGTGATCGGCAGTTGTTGCTGAAGCCGGAGAAGCGCAAACCCGCCCGATCCAAAACCGATCCCAAAAAGCGCAAGGAACGGGGTAAATCGCGTCAAGCCAAGCCACAGGCCAGCCCCGCCAGGGGAATGGAACGATATCGAATCGAAGTGGGATACCAGCACGACGTGAAGCCTGGAAATATCGTCGGCGCCATCGCCAATGAGGCAGGCCTGGATGCCCGGCATATAGGCCATATCGATATCCATACGGAATTCAGTCTGGTAGACCTGCCCACTGGTATGCCAAAAGAAGTGTTTCAGGGGTTACGGAAGGCCTGGGTATGCGGTCAACGCCTCAATATCTCGCGGCTGGAGAAAACCGGAAAAAAGAAAAAAGGCGGGCACAAGAAAAAAAAGTGAAATGCGGGCTAGCCAAGACGGTGGACAACATAGCCGTTACCGGAGTTCGCGCGATTGCTCTACCGGATCCACTACTTCCGGGCGGGCACGAATCGAGGCATAAACCAGTAAACAGTAGCTCAGTGCAAACACGAGGAGTCCCAGCTTTCCGTGACCGACGGGTACTTCGTATTCGGTGTGCAGCAAATAGAGGAAATCGGCCAGATCCACGTTGGTCAATCCGGTCTGATTCCCGATATTCATACGCAGGCCCTGGGCGACCTGGAAAGGCAGATCGGACGCGAACACAATCATTGCCGTTACCAGCAGGTATCCATACTGTTTTGCCCACTTGACTCGATGCCTGGCATGGAACAACAGCCACAACACGGATTGCGAAAACAGTAAACCACCAATGACAACAACCAGATTTCCAATCGTCGAGAGTTTGGCCGTATCGTAGAAATTGCATCCGACACAGGTCTGATTCTCCCCAAGTGTCCGGTACAGGTAATAACCCGCGTCCTCATCTCCAAACAGGCGCGCGAAGATGGTGTGACCGATCTCATGCAGATTCAGCATCACCAAGAACACGATCGGAATCAGCACGATGACAGCGAGAATCTTCCGGGCAAGGCATAACTTCATGGCATTGTTGTTCCGCAAGCCCATGCCAGTGGCAGAAGGCTTTGACTGTGAGACAAAACGAAGATTCGCTTTCCCCCGGCTAGTGGAGTATTGAAACCAAATCCCTTTTCATCGTTCCAGGATGTGAGTCGTCCTTTTGTACGCATTTTGATCGCCTTTCTGGATTATGCTGATGCCCCATGGCACTGTACGGTTTGTCGCGCCCTACTCCGCGATCAGCGAACCGGTCACAGTTGCAGGTCAGGTTGTTAATTTCTCGCTTACCCTGTCGATAGCCGGCATATCCAGATTCGCATCGATTTCGGCTGCGTTTTTGGCAGATATGTCCAGCAATAGCTCATAAACCTTGTGTTTCTCTGCTGCAGTCAACAAGCCGATATTGTTTTCGAGGTGAAACAGGAACTGGTTCAGGTAGTACTCCCTTCCCTTTCCATATGCCAGTTCGCATAAACGGGGAAACAGATACCGGAATGCTTCCGGCTTGACAAAACAAATCGGATCCCAACCGGGATTGTTCAGTTGTTCCAGGGGAATCCCGTATCTATCGTATTTCCCCAGTGTTTCGTTGTGATCCGCACATTCTTCACAATGCATGTACTCTGTGAAGGTATCAGGCCTGGGCTCCTTCGCAAACATATTCATTATTTCGTCCAGCACGTCTTTCATTGTCTTGTGGTTAATCTCGCGCAGGAGCGGTATGTTCCAGGGTGTCCGGTTCGGGAGACATGTCGGGAGAATGTGTCAATTCAGCATCCACTGCAGTAGCTTTATCAATACCAGCATGGCCAGGAGTATCAAACCCATCGTAAAGCCCAGATCGATTAGCGCTTTATTCAGATTTGCTGGCTTGTCGGTAATATTCCTGGCTACTTCATGAAACCTGTCCATATCGACTTTGTTTCTCACTTCGTAATCCGGATTTTCCACCAGTTTGAGGGCTTCATCAATTTGCTCATCAAGATATATCCACAAACTGGGCTCTGTCATGATAAAAGGTGTGATCACGCGCGCCGTGTTTTCTCCTTTTATGAAGGCGGGAATCCCGTTCGCCTCCAGGAGTTCCTTCAGGACATGTAGATAGCTGGAATCTGTGCTTTTTGTAACAAGTTTCATTTACTGATTGTACAAAGACCGCACCAGGCGGAATGTCCGGTGACCTTACTCTGAGTGAGGTCAAAAACTGTATTGCTGCCGGACATGTTTTTGTTGAATGGCCGGTAGTCCGCAGGTGTGTGACTATACCCTGTCATAACATGAAGCAACTCCTTGCGGAAGGCCCCTACTCCACCATCGGAACGAAGGCGACACCGATTATATCGCGGCTGTGAATCTCGCCCTGCGGATCCTTCTCGACCAGCATGAGTTCCTGGTGATGATAGGGCCGACCGACCGGAATGACCAGCCGTCCACCGGGTTTCAGCTGTTCGGTCAGGGCCGGGGGAATATAGGTGGCCGCGGCGGTAACCATGATACCGTCATAAGGCGCGTGTTCCGGCCACCCCTCATACCCATTTGCGACGCGCAGCCTGATGTTGTCGTAGCCCAGCTTGTCGAACATTCGTTTCGCGGCATCACTCAACTCCGGTAATACCTCCACGGTATAAACCATTTCGCACAAACATGAGAGTATAGCGGTCTGGTAACCGGAACCGGTACCGATTTCAAGCACCCTGCAACCGGTATCCAGCTTCAGCAAGTCCGTCATCAGCGCCACGATGTAGGGCTGTGATATGGTCTGCCCGTGACCAATGGGCAAGGGTCCGTTTTCAAAGGCTGCATAGCGCAGTTCCGGTGGCACGAATTCCTCGCGTGGCACTTCACGCATGGCCTCCATTACCCCGGGATCGAGGTGATTACGGCCAATCATATGGCGGGTGAATGCGACCTCGCTTTCGATGTCCTGGATCATGCGCTGCCGACTGCTGTACTTTCTCATCTGCCCTCCTTCCGGATGAATGATCATCCTGCCGATCCAACGCCAGTGCAGGGTTGGGCACAATCGTGTTTGTGGCCTTCGTCCGGATTATAACCCTACTCCTGTATCAACTGCCCTGGAACAGCGCAATGGAAACCGGGCTCAGCGGGGATTCGGGTCCTGAAGTTCCCACAGGTTCTGCTCCACCGCGCAATATCATAGTGTTTGGTATAGGTCGCGGATTCATCGTTACGGACATCATTAGCTTTGTGGACTTTTTCCCGTTTGTGACTGACACTGCAACTATGTCAGACACAAGGTAAACGGAACAGGAATTGCAGCAGTGGATATGAGCCGGCTGGAACAACTGGCCCGGGATACCTGGCGTATCGCACCTGCCGGCGCCATGCGCGTACCCGGTATCCTCTATGCAAATGCCGGGCTGGCGCGCGCGATGGACGCCAAGGTCTTTGAGCAGATCGTCAATGTGGCCTCCCTGCCTGGCATCGTCATGGCATCCTATGCGATGCCCGACGCTCACTGGGGATACGGCTTCCCCATAGGCGGCGTTGCCGCATTTGATCCAGACCAGGGTGGAGTTATTTCCGCAGGCGGTGTCGGCTTCGATATCTCCTGCGGTGTGCGCACACTGCTCACAGGCCTGACGCGCAGCGATATCGAGCCACATCGTGAACGCCTGGCCGATGCCCTGTTTGCGGCCATTCCCGCCGGCCTGGGCAGTACCGGCAGAATCCACCTGCGCGGCGGTGAAATGGACGACATGCTGAGTGGCGGTGCAAAGTGGGCCGTCCGCCAGGGCTATGGCCGAAAGGAAGACCTGTACTACATCGAGGAAGGGGGGTGCATGGCGGGTGCCCTGCCCGGGGAGGTATCGGACCAGGCCAGGCGACGCCAGCGCGACGAAATGGGCACCCTGGGCTCGGGTAACCACTACCTGGAAGTGCAGGAAGTAGAACGGATCCACGACGCCGCCGCTGCGCAGGCCTTCGGCCTGAGGGAAGGAGATATCGTGGTCAGCATCCATTGCGGTTCGCGCGGCCTTGGACACCAGATTGGCACCGAGTTTCTCCGTCGTATGGCCATGGCAGCTCACCAGTACGGGATTCATCTTCCGGACCGGGAACTGGCCTGCGCACCGATTCGTTCTCCGCTGGGTGAATCCTATCTGGGGGCCATGCGCGCCGGCATCAACTGCGCCCTGGCCAACCGGCAGATCCTTACCCATCTGGCACGCTTCGCCTTCGAAAGCGTATTACCGCAGGCGGACCTGCAGGTACTCTACGACGTCTCCCACAACACCTGTAAGGAGGAGGAACACCGGGTCGAGGGCAGATCCAGGCGACTGTTTGTGCATCGCAAGGGCGCCACACGGGCGTTGGGAGCGGGCCACCCGGAGCTACCTCCGGCTTACCGGGATACCGGGCAACCGGTGCTGATCGGTGGTTCCATGGGCACGGCCTCCTATATCCTAGCTGGTACGCCGGAAAGCGAGCAAAGCGCTTTTTCCTCTGCCTGCCACGGTGCCGGGCGCGCCATGAGCCGGCGCAAGGCGGCGAAACAGTGGAACGGACGCCAGGTAATCGACGAACTCACCGCACGCGGTATCCTGATCCGGAGCCAGTCCTTCCGCGGAGTCGCCGAGGAAGCGCCAGGCGCCTACAAGGACGTATCCGCCGTGGTCAATTCGGCGGAAAGTGCCGGTCTGGCGCGCAAGGTAGCCAAAGTGGTGCCGCTTGTCTGTGTGAAGGGCTGAGGTCGTGCCGGTTCACAATGAAGACATCGCCACCGTCTTCGATGAGGTCGCCGATCTGCTGGAGATCGAGGGAGACAATCCGTTCCGTATCCGCGCCTACCGGAACGGGGCACGCACCCTGCGCGGCCTGGGTCAGGATGTACACACACTGATAGAACGAGGCGAGGATATCACCCGCCTGTCCGGCATCGGCAAGAACCTGGCCGCCAAGATCCACGAGATCCTGGACACCAAACATTGCCGCACCCTGGATAAGCTGCGCAAGGAGTTGCCCGCCGACCTGACCGAGCTGCTCAAACTGCCCGGCATGGGGCCAAAGCGGGTTCATGCCCTCTACCACGAGCTGGACATTCACACCCCCGAACAGCTGGAACGGGCAGCGCGTGACGGCCTGGTCCGCCACCTGCCCGGATTCGGGGCGAAAACCGAGGCACGCATCCTGGATGCCATACAGGCACATGCCGACACGAGCCGGCGTTTCAAACTCGTGGTCGCGGGCCGCTACGCCGGGCCGCTGGTCGAATATCTGGAAGCGATCGAGGGTGTGAATCAGGTAGAGCTGGCGGGCAGCTACCGGCGTGCCCGTGAAACCGTTGGCGACCTGGATGTACTGGTGACAGCACGCGACGGGCATCGGGTAATCGAGCACTTCGTTGCCTACGACGATGTCGAGAGCATACTCTCACGCGGCAGCACACGTGCCACCGTGATCCTGCGCATCGGATTGCAGGTCGATCTGCGCGTGGTGCCAGAAGAAAGCTACGGGGCGGCACTGTATTATTTCACCGGCAGCCGTGCGCATAACATCGCGGTTCGTCGCATCGCCCAGCGGCATGGCCTGAAGATCAACGAATATGGCGCCTTTCGCGGCAAGCGGCGTATCGCGGGTGCGACAGAGGAGAAAATGTTCGCGGCGGTGGGCATGCCCTGGATTCCACCCGAGTTGCGCGAGAACCGCGGTGAAATCGAGGCGGCACACGCGGGTCTGTTGCCGAATCTGATCGAGACCGGCGACCTGCACGGAGACCTGCACGCGCATACCAGCGCCAGTGACGGTCACGAATCGCTGCGCCACATGGCGGATGCGGCCGGTGCCATCGGACTGGAATACCTGGCAATCACCGATCATTCCAAACGGCTTGCCATAGCCCATGGTCTGGACAGCAAGCGCCTGCTGGCGCAGCTCGAGACAATCGACGAATTCAACGCCGGTGAGCATGACATCACCCTGCTCAAGGGCATCGAGGTCGATATTCTCGAGGACGGGAGTCTGGACATGCCGGACCCGGTGCTGTCCCGACTGGACGTGGTCATCGGGGCCGTGCACAGCCGCTTCGGATTGTCGCGCGCAAGGCAGACACAACGCATCCTGCGCGCCATGGACAACCCGAACTTTACCTTGCTGGCCCATCCCACCGGCCGCCTCATCGAGCGCCGTGAGCCCTATGATGTCGACATGACGCGCATTATCCGCCATGCCCGTGAGCGCCACTGCTACCTGGAGCTCAATGCCCACCCGGAACGGCTCGATCTGCTGGACACCCACTGCCAGCTGGCACGCGAGGAAGGCGTGTTGGTGAGCATTAACTCGGACGCCCACAGCATCGCCGATTTCGACAACCTTCGCTTCGGCGTCGGCCAGGCACGGCGCGGCTGGCTGGAGAAAAAAGATGTGCTCAATACCCGTCCGCTGGCAGCGCTGCGTACACTGCTGGCCGCGACCCGGTAATGTTCAGGACAGGATTGTTTGCTGAAGCCAGTCAGCCATTGGACGCAGTTGCCGGACGTCACTCTCCGAAAGGGGGGTGCCATGATCCGCATCCGGAAGGGACAGCACCTTGCATGGCCCCTTGTACGTCTCGATGATCTGTTGCTGAATGCGGGCCGGCACGACACTGTCTTGCTGTGCCGAAACGAAAACGGCCGGAACACTTGCCCTGCCGGCGTTGGCAATACTGTCCAGTTCTGCGGGGATCTGTGCGGCAGCCGCTCGGATCAGCCAATTGAAATGCCACCACCCCGATTGGGCCAGAATCACCTCGCGCAGGGCCGTGGGGTTCTGTACCATCACACCCTCCACCTGGTCCCGCCCGGCCAGATAGATTGCACTCACACTGCCCAGGCTGCCGCCGGCCGCAAGCACGGGAGTCTCTTCGGCCGCCCGACGAACCTCCCGCAACGCACGTTCGGCCATTTGTGGCAGTTTCCCCAGACTTGCGGTGCCACTGCTGTTGCCGTATCCAGGGGGATTGACCGACCATATCTCGACGCAAGAGTCTGTCCAGCAGTCCTCGAGAAAATCGGTCCGGTGCTCGGCTCGACTGGCGGTTCCGGGAAACTCGAGCACGTACAGATCGGGTTTACCCGTGCATTGTTTTCCGACCCGGTGCACCCACACCTCCAGTTCACCATCGCCATGCGGAAACAGCAGGGGCTTCCTTTCCGGCACCTGGATATCGTGCCGACTGGGTTCAAGGATGATCCGGTCTGTGAGCCAGCCAAGTAGTGACATTGCCTAGTGCTAACTGGCCCTACACAAATAACGTCTGTCCGTAGGGTGATTTGCCCTTGTGACTGTAGTGGATGCGATATCGCTTGCCACTGCGTTGCTCCAGAAGACCCGCGGCATCGAGTTCGGCAGGGATATCCGGTGGAACTGACTCGTGATGCCGCATGACGTAGCGCATCGCCAGTGGCGCACGCAGGAAAAGTCCTCTCAAATCAGTATGGGCAAACTCCTTCATCCAGATTTCCGTGGAACCGAGAAAAGGCTCGGGCAGTTTATCCTGCACAACGCCCTCATCCTGCCCCCTCGCAATCAGTCGTTTCACCGTCAGCAAAACGGTATATCGCGCCATGGTTGCACAGGAACGCACCAGTGGATGATAGGTGTCCTGCTCGGGTGGCAGGTTCACCGGTTCCAGTGACTGGGGATCCGATTCCCGGATACGTTCGAGCAATTCATTCCACTGATTACGGATATCCTTCTTGATCTCGCTACCCGGTGGTGTATGTTTCAACCAGGCTTCTTCCCCGCCAGTCAGCATGCGCGCCAGCGTATCGCGCGCCACACCATCTCCCAGTGTTACTGTGGACTTGAACAGCTCAACCAGTCCCTCCCTGCCGCCCGGCAAGCGCAGGGGGTAACTGAACCAGTCACGTCCCTTCAAGGTATCCTCCAGAAACATCTGCGATCCGGCATAGCCACGCAGGCTCAGCCAGTAAATCTGCGCATCATCGTCCATTCCCTTGCGAAGCTCCCAGCCAATATCGGGACGCCGCCAGGATATCCAGCCAAACACCAGATCCGGGATAGTCGGATCTGCGCCGGTCTCGGCACCGGCAAGATCGAGTAATTCGGGTTCCCTGCCCGGCTGAAAAGTGAACCGCAGCTGGACGTGCTGCAAGGGTCCCAGCCGCCCTCCTTCCCCGAAGGGCACCAGGGTAAACTCGACACCCTCCAGTCCGTCCAGCGGGACCCGCACACTGTGCAATACGGTGGATTTCTCAAACGGATTACCGCCGTAGTTGACGTGGCGCAGAACAATCGATGCCGGGTCACCGTGCGGATCACTGGCCCGCCAGTCAACGAGTACCGGCAGGGCTGCCGCCATATATCCCCCGGGGATTACGTCACGATCCGTACGAAGGCGAATGATCTGGGTATCATCCTCGACCCAGGAGAGAATCTGGTGCGGTGACAGGGTTCGGTACTGACTGTCTTTGTCGGAATCATTCATGTTCTGTTTACGCAACCTCTCGCTGCAAACGGCTGGACAGGCAGGGTATCATACTAGGGACGGTTACCACCAAGAAGGCCGTCGCGATGATATTCCTGGTGGTAACCGGCCCTGGCTCCCGGCTTTCCTGTTCGGCAACAACCGTGGTTCCAGGGTGATTGGTATTGGCGGGTAGCGCTTGCAACCGGCATTACAATCGGCAGATTGGCGTCTGAATTACCTGTCGATCGTACGCTTATTGTCCGGTATAAACCGGTTTTCAATAGGCACCAGGGCAGGCTCGTAAATCCGCTCGCGAAAATCCTCGGTGTCACGACGTGCATCCATGCTGCGCCCATTCAGACGGCTCGCCTCGTTTTCCATGACTCCTCCTGTAATTGAACGTCCCTTTACAGCTCGTGCACACTGACCGGTACCGCCACATCCAGTTCTTGCGCCTGTTCCACCAGCCGCCGGTGGTGGGTAAACAGTATGATCTGTGTTTTTCTGGCAAGCCCGGCCAGCACGCCCAGCGTCGCTCTGGAGCGTTGGTCGTCGAAATGCACCAGGATATCGTCGACGATGAAGGGCATGGGTTCGGCGCTTTCCATATATTTCTCCAGTGAGGCAAGGCGCAGCGACAGATAGAGCTGGTCCCGGGTGCCGGAACTCATGCCTTCCACATATACCCGCTCACCTCCGGGTCGCACACCCACGAGTACCGGTTCGTCTTTCTCGTTGAAATCCGCCCTGAGACCGGTAAACGAGCCTTGGGTCAGAACGGAAAAATGCTCACTGGCACGCTCGAGCAGGGGCCCCTGATGCTGCCTGCGGTAGCGCTCGATCTCGTCACGCAATATTCGTGATGCCAGCTTCACCCGAACGTATTGTTCCGTGTTCGACCGGATCTCCTCCAGCACCGACTGGGCTTCATCGGCAAGAGCCGACGCATCATCCCTGCCATCCATCAGATCCAGTTCCTTCTGTTGTTCCCCCATCGACACCGCCAGAGCAGTCTTGCGTGGTTCCAGCTCCTTGTCGATCCGCTCCGTCAAGGACTCGATCTCACCGGGAAGCGTATCCGGATCGGCCCCATCGGCATCCGCCTCGAGTTCGGTCAGGCGCACACCCTCACCGATTTCACCAAGCTCCTGCTCCAGCGCATCGATACCCCCCCGGAGCGACAGGAATTCATCTGATCTGCGCTCCGCCGTTTCCAGCTCCGAGGCATCCATGCATTGCGCCTCCCTGCAGAGGGCATCGAGTCTTTCGTTCTGTGTCCTGCGCGTCGACACGGCCGCATTGATGCGTTCCTGCGCCTCCTGTATCTGTTTCTCCAGCTGCTGACGTCTGGTTTCCTCTCTCCCGGTTTCACTGAGAAGGCCGCTAAGGTGCGCCACCGATTCCTCCGCAGGTCGCTTCCCGAGTTCCGGTGACACGCGGGTTACTACACCGGAGATTTCCTCATGAAATGCCTCCGCTTCCTTGTCCATTGCTCCGATACGGATGTGCAGGTTTTCGGCATCATTCAGTTTGCGGAACAGACTCCTGATATTCTCCACCATCTCGATTACCTCCGCGGGCGAGGCGTCGGCACCCAGGCCCAGGCCACCGACGACTTCCTGCCACTGCCCTCTCCATGTATCGATTGCGATGGCTGCGTCCTGCTGTTCCCTCCTCGCGATTTCCATACCCCGCTCCAGTGTACTGATGTCCTTGTCCAGTAACTCCCTTTGCCTGATAATCTCCTCGATCCTCTCGATTATCGCCTCGCACTCTGCCAGCATTGTCTCCAGTGATTGTGTGGCGGGTACTGCCTCCCCGAGGATAGCCAACTCCTGTTGCAGTGCCCGGATATGCAGTTCATGGAGATCCTCGAGTGCACCGGTTTGAGCTCGCAATTCGCTCAGCCGTGTGAGTTGTGTCTGCAACCCCTGCATGTTATCCAGCCAGGCTCGCATCTCGCGTGGCGGCAGGGGCTCAATGGCGGTGGCTTCCCACAGAGCGGCCCACTCGGAATCGAGCTGTTGTTGCTCACCGTTGTATGTTTCACGCAGTTTGTCGCAACCCTCAATACCCCTTGTGTTGTCTGCTATCGTGGCCAGCAGACTCGCCTGCCTTTGCACCCGGTCTGCCTCGCGCCGCAGGCGGTCAGCCAGCTCGTCGGCATCGGCAATCCGGGACTCGAATATATCCGGCAGCGTGCGGACAGGATCCAGCTCATGTGTCTCTGCATCGACCGATTCTCCATCCAGCCACTGACGACGTAACAGTCTCCATGCCCGGTCACGCCCGGCACGTACGGCCAGCAGGTCCTGTTCGGCCGGTACAGATCCGGCATGCTGGATCTCCTCAAGCAACCTGTTCGCCTCGCGCAGCGTATTCTCGAATTCACCCTGCCTGTCCCTGAGACGCTGTTTCCGCTGGTCCAGATCGATGTATGCCCGCTCAAACCGGTCAAGGCTTTCGCGCGGCGGTAGCGGCAGGCAGGGTATCTCCTCGAAGGAACCACGCCAGAGGGCACCAATCGTGGAGTGTTTATCCCGGCACGCCTTGTCAAGCGACGCGAGTTCATTCCGTGCAGAGCGCAAATCTTCATCCAGATCACCCTGCTTCCTGGCCAGTCTCACCCGCCTTCGCAACGCCTGTGGTGAATCCGCCTCGGCAAGATTCTTGCGGGCAACGCTGGCCTGCTGTAGTTGTGTTTCCAGGTCATGCACCGCCTTTTCCGACTGCGCCCCCCGTTCCGTCAATGCCTGCCGCTGATTCCCCAGTTCCGAGATCCGCACACCCTGTGACAGTACCGGACGCAGCGTTTCGGCATCCACCAGGCCGAGTTCCGGTCTAATGGACTTGATCAGGGACTCTGCATCCGATAACAATTGACTGCGCTGGGCCTCCAGGTGGGGACGGTCCTGCATGGCCTTGCGGTACCCTCCCAGCCGCGTATGCAGGGCATCGATTCTCTCACCGTACTCCAGGACATCCCTGTTCACCAGGATCTTTTCGATCTGTTCCTGCAGGCTGACCAGGTGAGCGGACGCGCTGTTTGCCATTGCCTGCGCCTTCTCCAGCGCAACGGTCGCGGCCTCCCGGCGCTTGCCAAAATCCCCGGGCAGGACAACAACACTACCGAGCGCTACCAGCCGCTCCACCAGTTCCCGCCGCGCGGCGATTCTGGGCATGGCTCTACTGATGCGTCGCAAGCGATGTCGTTCGGCCTTGCACCGTACAAGCTCATCCTGGACCTGCGCCAGCTCCTTGTAGATCCGGTCAAGGGCCCCGCGTGCCTCCCCCCATTCACGCGAGGATAACGACCGTTCTCTGATGTCCTTCTGCAACCGGGCATGCTCCTTCAGGGCAATATTGATTTTCTGGGTCGAACCCCGGGGTCTGAAGAGGCCGTCGGCTTCCTCTTCCAGTGATGCCAGCACGCCATGCAATGCTGCGCTGCCCATCGATGCCGAAAACAGCGCCTGCCCTACCTCGCCCTTCTGTTCCAGTATCTCCCGCCCGCCCTGAACCAGCGCCTCATGGTCGATACCGAAGAGCATCTCGAAGATCTCTGCCCCCACTCCATGCAGATAGGGATTCAGCGCGTCATCATCCAGCCGATTGCCATCCGGCGTGAGCAGCGTGTTCCGGTTGCCCTTGCGCCGCACCATGGCCAGTACCTGACCGTTGCTGTTGCGCAGTTTTCCTGCAATGCGCAGGTTCCTGTTCTCGTGAAGGAAGTTATCGGTTGTCCGCGAGGGGATCCCGAACAGCAATGCCTTCAGACCACGCAGTGATGAACTCTTGCCCGCCTCATTGGGGCCGTAGACAATGTGCAGCCCTCCACCGGTCTGTGAAAAATCCAGCAGCCGGTCGCTGAAGGGACCAAAGGCGACAAGACCGAGTTCACAGATCTGCACTATGCATCACCCGATGACAGCAGGCGGTACATCAGGAGGTCCTTGATATCCGCCATGAGACCAGCGAGATACTGCGCATCGCCCGGGTCGTAACGCGCCTCACCAAGCTGTAGCTCGGGTGGAAGTTTCTGCCGCAGTGCCGCGACTTCCTCCGCAAGCCCCTCGATGCCCATCGTATCCATCTCCAGTGCATGGATAGCGCGCAGGAGACCACCCAGTGCATCATCGCGCTCCAGCAATTCGTCCACGGCGACTGTCTTGCGTGTTTCCAGCAAAACCTTCTCCAGCCACATCCCGGACCCGCCCAGACCTGTCGCGAGGGCACGGAATTCCTGGATCCAGTGATTGCGTTGCATGTGCAGTACAGAATGCACGGGAGTGCTGCCCCGCAAAACCAGACGTGCAGCGACCGGACGTCCATCCGCATCTTCCAGTGACTGCTGTAGTGCATTCCGCACCTGCTCGTAGATTTCATCTACGGTTTCACTGTCTGTCACGTCTACGGTACAGATCGACCAGCGCAGCACATCGAGGTCGCGATGCTCGACGCTGGTCACCTCGTTATTGTCGACGCTGACCAGCGTGCAGCCCCTGGGTCCTGTCTCGCGTATGTGACGTCCCTGGATATTTCCCGGAAAGACAATCCAGGGGTTCTGGCTGATGATCTCGCGATTGTGAACATGGCCCAGCGCCCAGTACTGATAGCCCTTCGAGCGCAATCCATCAACCGTGCAGGGTGCATATGGCTCATGACCCGGTTTGCCGTCCAGACAGGTATGCAGAAGCCCGATGTTGAACCGGTGTGGGTCGGCTTGCGGGTATCCACTGGAAAGGTCTTCCGTTAGCTCGCGTTTCGCGAAGCCCTGCCCGTGAATTGCAAGTCCCGGTCCCTCAAGCACAATGGTTTCCGGCTTGCTGGTGGAAAACAGGGTGACATTATCCGGCACACGCAGTTGTCTGGTGATCTGGCTGGCTGCGTCGTGGTTACCCGCCACGATGAAGACACGGATGCCGGCAGACTCGAGCTGCTGCATCCGGCTGATAAAATACAGTCCCGTGTTGTAGTCCTTCCAGTCGCCGTCGTAGAGATCGCCGGCCAGCAGGATAAAGGAGACATTCTCTTCGATTGCCAGACCGACCAGATTGTCAAAGGCGTGGCGGGTCGCGCTGCGGATTTCCTCTGCAGGGGCGCCCTCATAGCGTTCCAGTCCACGCAGCGGGCTGTCGAGATGGACGTCTGCAGCATGAAGGAATTTCACCGGTTGATTCGATCGATTATGGCGAAAATCCCGGAGGTCGAAACATCCCGGGCAGGGAATCTACGCGAAGTAACATACATCATGAATTCGAAGGTACACAATGGCCGATGGAACGGCCACTCAGGCCGCCCCCCCCCCAAATAGCCTGATTATAAATGATCAGACACTGATTTTTTCACTATGGTAGCGATTATTCATCGCTCCCCCGTATAATCGACCACCAGTTGATCGGTAAAAACCTCGTATCACGATTATTGCATGGTAAAACCAGCCGGGAGGCCTGTTACAAATGACGACATTACTGGTGATTCTGGGTGTGGCCGGAGCGCTCATTCTCTATGGCATCATGCTATACAACAACCTGGTCAACCTGCGCAATCGCGTAAAAAACGGTTTTTCGCAAATCGATGTGCAACTCACCCGGCGCCACGACCTCATCCCCAATCTCGTGGAGGCGGTCAAGGGCTACATGTCTCATGAGCGGGAAACCCTGGATGCCGTGATCCAGGCGCGAAACTCGGCGGTAACCGGTCTGAAGAACGCAGCGGCCGACCCGTCCAATGCCGGGGCGATAAAGGAACTGAGTGCGGCCGAGGGCAACCTTAGCGGAGCGCTGGGAAGACTGTTTGCGCTATCCGAGGCCTATCCGGACCTCAAGGCCAATCAGAACATGATGCACTTCCAGGAAGAACTCGCCAGTACGGAGAACAAGGTGGCCTTTGCGCGACAGGCGTTCAACGATGCCGTCATGAACTACAACAATGGCCGGGAAAGCTTTCCCGACTCTATCGTCGCCAGCAATTTCAACTTCCAGCCTGCCGAGTTCCTGGAGATCGAGGCGCCGGAAAAACGCGAGGTACCCAGGGTCTCCTTCTGAGTCCGGTAACCTTCCCATCGTTGCGGATTGAACCAGTCCATGGATTTTTTCGAGCAACAGGACAGGGCTCGCCGGCAGACCCGGTTTCTGGTCTTCCTGTTTATCCTCGCCGCCATCGCCATTGTGGTTGCGGTCGATATCGTAGTACTTGCCGTTGCGGCCAACATGAGTAATGGCACCGGCCATCTGGTTGTGCCCGACGCGCGCTGGGTTGGCGAGCATACCGGACTGGTCACCGTGGCCAGCCTTGCGACTGCGGGATTCATTGCCATGGCGAGCCTGTTTCGTATCGCCACGCTGGGCGGCGGCGGTGGCAAGGTCGCGCGTAGTCTGGGCGGGACCCTGATCAGTCCCGACACACAGGACCCGTTGCGCCGACGGCTGCTCAATGTCGTCGAAGAAATGGCCATTGCATCCGGTGTTCCGGTACCCGAGGTGTATGTCCTTGAACAGGAATCGGGTCTGAACGCCTTTGCCGCCGGTTACACTCCCGGCGACGCGGCCATCGCCGTCACCAGCGGGAGTCTCGAGAATTTCAGCCGTAATGAACTGCAGGGTGTCATCGCGCACGAGTTCAGTCATATCCTCAATGGCGATATGCGGCTGAATATGCGCCTGATCGGCGCCCTGTTCGGGATCCTGGTCATCAGCGTCATTGGCCGGACCATACTGCGAAGCGTACGCCATGCACGCTTTCGCTCCAGAAGTTCGGACAACAAGGGCGGTGGCATCGTGGTGGTGGTACTCATTGGCCTGGCACTGGCGGTGATCGGTTATCTGGGTCTGTTCTTCGCCCGGTTGATCAAGGCAAGCGTTTCCCGCCAGCGGGAGTATCTGGCTGATGCATCGGCGGTACAATTCACCCGCCAGACAGACGGCATCAGCGGCGCGTTGAAAAAGATCGGGTACGGCACCTCGTCGATGATTCAGGATTCCGACAGCGAGGAAGTCAGCCACATGCTCTTTGCCAATGGCCTGCGTTCATATTTCAGGCTCTATGCGACCCACCCGCCGATCGAGGAACGAATCCGGGCGCTCGACCCCGACTTCGATCCAGCGGTCTATGTACGCGAATTAGAGAAACAGGCCGCTTACCGTAGAATCGCGGCAGAGGAGGAAATCGCCTCAGCCGAGGCCCCTTCCGGTACTGGACAAAGGCAATGGAACCGGCTGATGGAATCGCTGTTGATCCTCACGCCCGGCGCGGTCAGCAACTCTATCGGCAACCCGAAAGATGAGCATATCCAGCATGCCGCCAATCTGCACCATCAGATTCCGGCCGGGGTCCACAGGGCCACGCAATCCCGAAGCGGCGCCGTACTGCTCACCGTCGCCCTGTTACTGGACGAGGATGCCGGTATTCGAGCGCAGCAACTGGATCGACTGTCTTCCACATTCGGATCCGAGCACCTGTCACTGATTGGCCGGTTACATACCTCGGTGCATGGACTGGGCGCCCCATACCGCCTGCCCCTGATGGAACTGGCCTTCCCGGCACTCAAACAGCGTCCACACGAGCAGATCGAGGTGCTGGCGGAGATGGTATCCGGACTGATCCAGGCCAATGGCAGGGTGGATACCTTCGAATACCTGCTCTCCCGAACCCTGTTGACGCACCTGCGGGATGCCGACCGCCCCCGGCGTGCAATGACCAGGCGTCGCACCAAGCTGGTAAAATGCATCGAGGAACTGCATACCCTGTTTTCCGTCGTCGCCCGCCTGGGCCATCAGGATGGCGATGACACGGCGCGCAATGCCTACCAGGTCGGCATGCTGGCGCTGCTCCCGAACAATATCGACTGGCCTGATTACGACCCGCCCGATAAGTGGGTCCCGCAGATGGACGCGGCGCTTGACAAACTGGACCAGCTGCCTGCCATGGCCAAGGAAGAACTGGTCAAGGCATTGACTACCACCATATCACACGACGGTCGGGTCACCGTCAGCGAGGCGGAACTGTTGCGCGCCGTTTGCGCCATCCTGCATTGTCCGCTACCACCTTTTGTACTGGATGTTCGCACTGCCCCGTAAACGAGGGGTTCGCTGATCGCGAATGAGCCGAATCTCCGGAGCCTGTCTCATCTTCCACATGGACACGCAGTCAGAAAGCCTGCCGAATCACAAATCTCCGCAAAGAGATCACCGATGGATCGCGCATGTCGATCTCGATGCATTCTTTGCGAGCTGTGAACAGCGTGAATATCCCGAATACCGGGGACGCCCCGTCATTATCGGCGCCCTGCCCGGCCATCGTGGTGTTGTTGCCGCAGCCTCTTATGAGGCCCGAAAATTCGGCGTCCATTCCGCCATGCCGATTTCAGAGGCAGCCCGCCGATGCCCGGATGCCGTGTACCTTCGACCCGACATGGCAAAGTACCGGCGGGTATCGAAGCAGATCTTCAAAATCCTGGAGACCATTACCCCCGTTGTGGAAACCGCCTCGATCGACGAGGCCTATCTGGATGTGAGCGGGCTGGAAAGGCTCATGGGCCCCCCGGAGGTGATCGGGCGCACCATCCGGCAGAGGATCTGTGAGCAAACCGGTCTCACCGCCTCGGTGGGTATCGGTCCGAACCGACTGATCGCCAAACTGGGTTCGGAATTCTGCAAGCCAGATGGACTGACGGTCATCTATCCGGATAAAGTATCCGGCTTTCTGGCCCCGATGCCGGTTTCCAACCTGCGCGGACTCGGACATCAGACCGGGAAGATTTTCAACACGCTGGGAATCCGGACAATAGCGCAACTGCGCAATTTCCCGCTGTCACTGCTGGAGGAGCACCTTGGTGGTAAAGCGGCCGCGAATTTTCGCCGACAGGCCTTCGGTACCGCCTCTGACCGGGTGATGCCCGGACAGCGGCGCAAGAGTATCTCGAAAGAGACAACGTTCGAAAATGATATTCGCGATAACGATATACTGCACGATGTGCTGCGCAGACTAGCTGCCGATGTCGCGATGACGGCACGCCGGGAAGGCCTGTCCGGCTCAATCGTTACCCTGAAGATTCGCTACACGGGGTTCGAGACGCATACCAGGCAGCAGAAGCGACAGGCACCGACCCAGGATGAGCGAGAAATTCTGAAGACTGCCTGGTCACTCTATCTTGACGGCAAGCTGCCACGAAAACCGGTGCGGCTCATCGGCGTTGGTATCAGCGACTGGGGGAAAGAAAAGGCGGTGCAGACTGACCTCTTCGATCAACCGAAACAGCGGGAATTGGATCAACGACTGCTCAAGACAATCGACAATGTTACCGGGAAATTCGGAAAGGGTATGCTGCAGCTAGGCCTGTCGCGCAACGATGACAAGTAGCAGTAACCCGGTAAAGGCAGAATCTCCAGACAATACACTACCTGGATCCAGCAGGCCTACCACGCCGTCGGGCGAGATCACGCGAGTCTGCCCTCACTGGTATCGGCCCTGTTTATGGCGTCACGGAGCGCGGATTCGATCGTCGACGTGGTGTGAATCGAGCCGAGTTCCAGACCAAGCTCGACGATAGTCTGGGCGATGGGCGGTGATATACCCGAAATGATGGTCTTGCAGCCCATCAGCACGGCCGCCTTGGCGATTTTTATCAGATGATTCGCAACCGCGGTGTCGACCACACCGACGCCACCGATATCGAGCATCAGCGTGTGCGCCCGGTTGTCGATGATACTGTCCAGCGCCTTGTGCATGATGTCATGGGAGCGCTTGGAGTCGACGATTCCCACGATAGGGGCGAACAGCACGCCGTCCCAGATCTTGGTCACCGGTGTAGACATCTCCAGCAAAGCGAGACTTCGCTTTTCGACTTCCCCGGTGATATCCGACGCGAATTTCACGACCTTGAAGGGTTTTCCGTCCATGTCGAAGATCGGATTATAGGATGCCTGTAGCCATACTTCGGCCCCGTTTTTATCGATTCGTTTAAACTCGCCGGCGTCATACTCCCCCTTCCCCAGCCTTTGCCAGAACTCGGCGTATTCCACTGATTCCGCGTAGCCGGGCTCGCAGAAAATGCGGTGGTGCCTGCCGACGATTTCGTCCAGCTCATATCCAAAGATCCGCAGAAAGTTCTCGTTGGCGCTGATCACCGTACCATCGAGTTCGAAATCAATCACCGCCTGTGCGCGGTTTATGGCGGCGACCATACCTTCATACTCGGCGTTCCGGAGCCTGGTTGCGGTCACATCCGTTGCGAATTTCACGATCTTGACCGGTTTACCGTCCTGGTCCAGGACGGGATTATAGGAGGCCCGGAGCCAGATCGCTTCCCCCCCCTTCCCCAGCCGCTTGAACTCTGCGGAGTGGTACTCGCCTCGGCCAAGCTTCTGCCAGAACTCGGCATATTCCGGCGATTCCGCATAGCTTGGCTCACAGAAGATCCGGTGATGCTTCCCAACGATCTCTTCCAGCTCATATCCGAAGATCCGCAGAAAGTTCTCGTTGGCGGTGATCACCGTGCCGTCGAGTCCCAGCTGGATGATCGCCTGTACCCTGTCCAGCGCCTGATAGACAGCCGACAGGTCAGAGAAGGTTACAGTCCCCATGTCGGCATCGTTCATTATCTTTGCTCCGCTTGGTACCAGATCAGGGCAGCATACCCCATGGCTTTCCCCGAAATCCACCTGTCAAATGGTCACGACTGGTGCGTCTTCAGGGTTTGCAGAATGACGGCCTCGCGGTCCGGTTACGAATGAGCGCGAAACGCCGGACCTGATGGTCCAGTGGAACGGGCCGCCACCGGCCAGATACATTCCCCGTTTAGACGACACCCGGATCGCATGGACACTGAAGTCGTGGTATGGTAGTCAGGAAACATCACACATTGACCCAATGCCCGCAAGGTATTTCCTGGCCCGCTTACCAGCCGGACACAGATTTCCTTGACCATGGCGTCTGCGGGAAACATGCACCAGCTACGCAGAGACTGCCGATATCAAATAAAAGACAGCAAGACGACCGGATGAGCCCCCTGGACCTCGCCGCAAGACCCGCGGAAAAACCTCTGACCGCTGCGCAAATGCTGAAACTCTATCAGCTGGAGACGGCTGACCTCGAAAATATACAGTCTTTCGGGGAGTCGGTCGTCCCGAGGCTGGATGATTACGTCACCCGGTTCTACGATTGGATGGAGACCCAGCCGGAGTTCGAGCAGTTCTTTTCGGATACTGAAAAACTGGACAGAGTCCAGCGACAGCAGCTTGTTTACTGGCAGGAGTTCTTTGCCGCCAAGGTAGATGAAGAGTACCTGGACAAAAGGCGGGTCGTAGGCGAAGCACACGCGCGCATCGGCTTGCCTTTACAGGTGTATCTGGCGGCGATGAACGTCTCGATGAAATTAATCACCGGAAATCTCTACAAAAGCGGCCTGTCTCCTGACCAGTACGCAACCAGTATCCACTCCGTCAGTAAACTCATGCATATGGACTGCGCTATCGTTGTCCAGACGTTCTCTGCCCGCGTCAACCGGATCATGGCAGAGCAGAACGATGCGCTCATGGAGATGTCGACACCGGTCACCTCTATATGGGACGGCATACTGCTGTTGCCGATTGTCGGTATCATCGATTCCTCGCGGGGCCAGGACATCATGAATGCGATGCTGGCGAAAATATCGAAAACCCGGGCCAGGGTCGCCATCCTCGACATCAGCGGCGTGGCGGTGGTTGACACGGCGGTAGCCAACCATCTCATCAAGATCACCAAGGCGACCAGGTTGATGGGGTGCGAGACCACGATCTCGGGGATCTCCCCGGCCATCGCCCAAACCATCGTGGAACTGGGTATCGATGTCGGGGATATACAGACTACCGCAACGCTTCGGGATGCACTCGTATATGCATTCCGTGCAACAGGGGTAGAGATCCGGCAGGCTCCCTAGTGAGGCCGGATATTCCCCGCCATGATGGACGTTCCTCCCTATTCCGCCCCTTTCGCAACCGGACCGCGAGTTCATGAATAACGAGGCCGGTGCTGACAGCATCCCGGTCCAGCTCATGCGGGGATGCCTCGTTGCGTCCATTCAGGTTGATTTGACCGAACAGGTACTCAAACGCTTCCGGCAAGAGCTGCTGGAGCGTATCGGCAGCGCGCGTGTGCACGGCGTCGTTCTCGACGTCTCAGGCGTTGATGTCATGGATTCCGCTGACTTCGAGACGCTGAAAACCACCATGAGCATGGCCTCGGTAATGGGTGCAAGCCCGGTTATCGTTGGACTGAAACCGGGGATCGTATCGGCCCTCGTGGACCTGGATGTCGATACCCGGGGAGTGCGCGCCGCGCTGAATCTGGACGATGCACTGGAGTGGCTCGGCGCAGCCGAATCGAGCACGGCGACAGCAGATCCAGCGGTGATACGGGACACCCATGCAAGGCATCCATAACGCGGAGGCACGCATCGCCATACGCGGCGAATCAGACGTCGCCAGGGCCATCGTTCAGGCGAGGAGAATGAGCCAGGCGGCAGCATTCCAGACTGTTGACCAATCCAGGATCGCTACCACCGTGTCGGAGCTGGCAAGAAATATCCTCAAGTACGCTGGACAGGGAGAGGTAATCCTGCGGGGCTGTGTCGGCGCCACCCGCCGTGGCATGGAGATCATCGCCGAGGACAGCGGGCCTGGCATTGCCGATACGGACAGTGCCTTGTCGGACCATTACAGCTCTGGCGGAACCCTGGGGCTGGGGCTTCCCGGTGTGCAGAGAATGATGGACGAATTCGCCCTCGAGTCGGAGCCCGGAGCTGGAACCCGCGTGACGGTCAGGAAATGGCTGTAGCCCCAACAGACATGCACCGAATCGATTACGCAAAGGTCAACCGGCCTCACTACTACGAGTATGTCAGCGGTGATGCCACCATTGTCGGTGAGAAGGAACACTTCTTGTTTGCCGCAATTGTGGACGTACTCGGGCATGGTCGAGAGGCACATGAGCTGGCCGTGGAAATTGAGAAGTTTCTGGTTGCCTACTGGGACGGTTCCGTGGTCGAGCTTATGGACCGACTGCAGAATCATCTGGCCGGCACGCGGGGTGCGGGTGCCGGTCTCTGCCTGGTGGATCGGTATTCCGGCGTGTTGCGCTATGCGGGGATCGGAAACACCGTTATCCGTCGCTTTGGTTCCAGCGAGGCCAGGCTATTGTCACGCGCGGGCATTATCGGTGGAAGCAGACGAACCCCGAGAGAGGAAAAGATGACACTGACACCTGGAGACATCGTCCTGCTCTATACCGATGGAGTGAAGGACCGGTTCCAGCTCCAGGATTACCCGCAACTACTGCATCATACAGCGGAGCTTATCGCCAGGACGGTGATCCAGCGCTTTGGCAAGGATCATGACGATGCCTCCTGTATCGCACTGCGGTACGAGAGATGATGGAGCTTGGTGTTATTCCCCTGCGAGGTCTTTACTCCGCAACGGAGGCAAGGAAAAAAATTCTGCGGCTTGCCCTGAACCTGCAAATGGACCGGGTGTCGGCTTCACGGCTTGCGATAATCACTTCGGAAATGGGACGCCGGCTTCTCCAACTCGGCGGCCAATCCCGGATTACGGTGGCAGCCAGTATCGACGCTGTGGATGGCAGCCTGGCTCTTGGCTTCGAGAGCACAACGGATCTTGGCGTGACAGCGCAACTCGAAGCGTTTTTCGATACGGTTCAACGCTATGTCGCCAGAGACGATTATCTCGGCGTCCGGGGTGTGAAACGATTCCGTGGGTCAACGTACCCACCTGGCGAGTACTTTCTGGAGTCGCAACGGGAACTCATACAGCGACCATCCCGGGCAGAACTCTTGCTTGAGGTCCAGGAGAAAAATGCGGCGCTCGAGCGCCACAGCACCGAACTCGAGGCAAAGGTGGCTGAGCGCACGGCTGAGTTGCAGGTTGCCAAGGAAGCGGCGGAAGCAGCAACCGAGGCACGCTCGATGTTCCTGGCGAACATGTCCCATGAGATCAGAACACCGCTCAACGGGGTCATCGGTTTCACCACCCTTGCCCAGCGCACGCAATTGACAGCGCAGCAGCGGGGCTATCTGCACAAGATCCAGGTATCCTCCAGCACCCTGCTGAACCTGATAAACGATATCCTGGATTTCTCCAAGATCGAGGCCGGCAAGCTCGATATCGAGTATGTCGATTTCCAGCTGCAGCCACTGCTGGAAGAACTGGCTGACCTGTTCGCCGATCGCGTCGCACAGAAAGATATCGAACTGTTGATCAGCCGGGACAGTGATGTACCAGCCGCGCTCGTCGGTGATCCGCTCCGTCTGCGTCAAGTCCTGATCAATTTGCTCAGTAACTCGCTGAAGTTCACCGAAACAGGCGAGATCGTCGTCAAGGTGGAGTCGATCGACCAGAATGCCGAGCGGGCCAGGCTACGCTTCTCGGTGCACGATTCCGGAATCGGGATACCCCGGGACAAGCTCGGCACCTTGTTCGAATCGTTCACCCAGGCCGATGGCTCTACCACACGCAAGTATGGTGGGACCGGCCTTGGCCTCGCTATCTGCAAGCAATTAACGGAACTCATGGGCGGTGAGATCCATGCAGAGAGCCAACCAGGAAAGGGTTCCACCTTCTGGTTCGAGCTTCCCTTCGAACGCCAGGCGCCTGAACAGGAGAGAAGCTACCGGCTCAGCGTCGATCTGGAGGGCGTAAAGGCATTGGTGACAGACGACAATGCCACGGCCCGGGCGATTCTCACCGATACGATGCTGAGCTTCGGCTTCAGGGTCGGCACCGCGATGGATGGTGAGGAGGCGCTCGCGCAGTTGCACGCGGCCAGGGATGAAGGACATCCGTACGACCTGGTGTTGATGGACAGGACAATGCCCGGCATGGATGGCATTGAGGCATCCCGCCAGATCCGTACCACACCGGAGTTCAGTGAAGTACCCATCGTGATGCTTACCTCCTTCGACCGCATGGAGGAAAGCGAGCAAGGCGAAACGATGGGAATCAACGCGTTCCTGTGCAAGCCCGTCCAGCAATCTGTACTTTTCGACACGCTGATGCAGGTATTTTCACAGACGCGGGACGAAACAGGAGAAAATCGACCCACGCTAACCCGAAGCTCGCTGCGTCCGGTTGAACTCGATGGTGCATACGTCCTGCTGGCGGAGGACAACGTCATTAATCAGGAAGTCGCCGTTGGCATACTATCGGCGGAGGGTATCCGCATCGATGTTGCCAACAACGGCCGGGAAGCCCTGGAGATGCTGGGCGAAAATTGCTACGACGCGGTGTTGATGGATATGCAGATGCCCGAGATGGACGGTTACGAGGCCGCACGACGAATACGCGAGAATGACACGCTGGCAGACCTGCCGATCATCGCGATGACGGCTCACGCGATGGAGGGGGACCGGGACAAATGCCTCGATGCGGGCATGAGTGACTATGTCACCAAGCCTATTGATCCGAAGCAGTTGTTCGAGGTGCTGGGCAGATGGGTGGAGAAAACGGGTGGGACACGTGAACATGCATCGCCCGAATCCGTGCCCCGGGATCCGCTGATCGAAGAAACCTCCTTGTTGCCCGGCTTTGACGTGAAGGAAGCCCTGGCCAGGCTCCAGGGAAACGAGCGGTTGTACAAGAAGCTCCTGGCAGACCTTTCCAGCAAGCATGGCCAGGACTGTGGAAAAATCCAGCAGGCAATCGAGGCGGGAGACTTTGACGCTGCTCGCATCATTGCCCATACCCTCAAGGGAATCGCCGGCAATCTTTCCGCACGTGAGGTTCACCTGTCTGCTGCGTCCCTGGAGTCTGTACTGAAGGCAAAGACCACGGGCACCGGGGTTACAGAGGTGACCGATTGTATTGCCAAGCTGGAACGGGCCATGCTGGCAGCTGTAGAGAACATTGGTAACGCGCTACCGCAACAGAGCCGGAGTGAGCGGGTTCAGGACGATCAGGGCCTGAATGCCTCCGGGATGGATTCCACTCAAGCCGCCGCGGTTGCACAGCGGGTGAAGGATGCAGTGGAGATCGGCGACATGGACGGCGTACACCATGCAGCCGAAATTTTGCCCGATGGCTCGGAATGTCGGATCCGGTTAACCGAGATGGCGGACGACTTCGACATGGATGGGCTGTTGCACTACGCCATGGAACTGGAGCGGATGGGCGAACTGCAGGAAAAAAACAGGCCGTGATGGCCTCAGCATGGTTATGGCCACTATCGCGCCACTGCCACGAGAGTCTGCTCGAACAGGTTCCAGGCCATGGACAGGTATGACAGGACCCGAAAGGATACGGGGATTGCAAATGGCAGTGCCTCTGCGGCTGGTTCGAAACGGTAGTCCCCTTCCAGGTAGTCGCGGGCCAGGTCGATCTGCTCATAGGTGAGCGAGGTCAAAAGGACCACGAAGTCCTCGAACCGGTCATCGAGCAGGAAGGTGCTCAGGAAAAAAACGCAGTTGGGATAGTCGGGCGAGGCCCACTTCTGCCAGGCAGCGAAGGCGAATGTAAGCCCGATCAGCAGGCGCGCATTGAGCGCAAGCACCCTGGCGTCGCGAAGCCAGGCTGAAATCGCACAGGCAAGACAACAATAAGCCAGCAGATAGGCATGGTTATCCGCCAGAATCCAGTCCTGCCACACGCGCAGCGTGGTGAGGAGTGCCAGCAGGGTCCACAGCCAGCGTGAACGCCACAAGTCCGGTACGAGCAGTCCGGCGGCGCTCAGGCAGAGTATCAATGGGCGTATATACCAGTCCCCGACCGGGGAGAACAGGGGTGTCAGGAAGGTAAGCTTCGCGGCCAGCTCGAATGAATCGCACTCCAGGGTGGCGAGGCGCAGCCGGGAGACGGTTCCGGCCCTCACTTCATCCATCCTGGTCTCCTGACCGGAAGGTTTTCTCAGCCAGCCTGGACAGATGCGGGCGAAGGCTATCCCGGTCATAACGGGTCCGCCACACCTCGATTCGCAGGGCGGCCAGATCGGCGGGATCCAGGCCCGATCCCTCTTCACCGATCGCCTCCCGCGTGGCAGCCGCCAGGGCCGCCAGCCGCTCCCGGTCTGGCAGCGTGCGGGCATGGCGCATGACTTCCCGGAGCGGTTCACGGAGCGTAACGGGGCGCTCATCGCCACTGCGTGTCACCGCGGTAATGAACACGGGTCGGGCTGATCCGACGTCCGTGGTGGAGAACATACCGAATCCGCCACCCAGCCATGGCGACAGCTGATGACGGGACACCAGCCAGAAGTGATTGAGCGTACCTGCCAGGAGAGCCAGGACCGGCAGCCAGGCCAGTATCTTGCGGACCCTGCCCTGCCTCATCCGGTATCCCCTTCTCCGCGGCATGCGGCAACCCGTGGAGAGGGGACCGTGGCTGAATCAGTACGGATGATCTTCAGGCGGGTAATCCCGGGAATTCTTCACAGCCGCACCGACGATGGCGGCCGCTGCACCGACGGCTACGGCGGTCCGCGCCGCACTCCGGCGGTCCTCCCGCCGCTCACTCCGCTCACGCCGTTCACGTCGTTCGTCCCATTCATTCCGCTCATCCCGGTAGCGTTCACGCCGTTCATGTCGCTCTCGCCGCTCATGGCGGTGGCTGGAAACGGCACCGGCCGCATAGGCGCGTTTCAGCTTGCGACGATCTTTTCTACGTTCCTTGCTGTCACTCCGCGCATAGCCCTCATCCACTACAGAAATATACATGCCTGTCGTCAGGAACAGCGTGATTATTGTCGTTACGATCAGTTTCTTCATGGGTTTCTCCCGCATGGGGATTCAATGAATTCCGTCATGGTTTCCTTCACCTCGCAGTCCTCCTGCCAGGTATACAGCAGGCCTATTTGATATCCTGGACTGCATTCAGAAACCGCTTCGATTCGTCCGCCTTGCATACACCGGCAATCTGCTCAATCGTTAACTCAATGCCTTCCTTGGATAGCGGACGCTTGCCCGGATCGATACCATCCCTCCCGCTCAGATAACCGTGGACCCAGATCACGAAATACAGCACATCATCCTGCGCCTCCTCCAGCACTTCCGGGTCTTTTCCCTCTGCGGGGGTTGCATCCGAGAACAGGTCAAACACGTCACCGCAGGTCGCGGTCGTAATCGTGAATTCGTTATCCTCCACCTCTGCTTCAGTGACTACTGGCGTACTCTCTGCAATCGCCAGAGATGTCGCAAATAACAATGTAAAAATGAACATTCGGGGAAAAATAGACATAGCAGACTCCTTTGGTTGTTTTTTCATGCCATGTAACGAACAGTAACTTCAACCGCTGAGCGGTTCAGCGAGCTTTTGCAGCCAATCCCGCGGCCCACGTCCTGCCGCCATAATCGTCTTGCGAAAATCGGCCAGTGAGCATTCCAGCGGCCTGATCTGCTTAGGCTGGACGCAGTACAGCCTGCCGGTCGTCGCCTGCGGGACATCGGGGACGAATACGGTTGCCCAGCCACCGGCCTGCTCTTCGACCACAACACCGGGTTGCCAGCTCTATGCCCGACACGCCCGCTACCGAAATCTGGGCACCCGGCAGCAATTCCCACAGCGGCGCAACCGCCTTGTCCACCGCCACCCTCACCCGCAACACGGTGTGCACCAGAAGCACCAGGGGGGCGAGGACGAGCAGTGCACCCAGCAGGGTGATTTGAATATGATGCCTGAGCGACCCGAACAGACCTGCATGCGCGTCCCCACTCATGGCAGACACCTACGCCATTGGCATGAATAGGTCTCGAACGTTACGCGACTGCTGCTCAATTGACCTGCATCGTTTGAAGCGACTTCGGGATCCCTGATCATTTCCGGTTTCTCCTGATTTACGATGGTACACATTCATCCCCGGGGGCTTCCTTATTCAAAGAAGGCCTCGCGGATCTCCGCGACGAAGGCCAGCGCAGCGAGCCGTTCGAGCACAGCGCGATGATCGGGCTGATGGGTGTGACCGAGGCAAAGCAGTTGACCCGCACCGCAACCCACCCGTCCCGGCGAGCCACCCTGAATCTGCAGCGTGGGATCGATGGCGGTCACCTCCCGGATCGCCTCGGACTGGTCGGGGATGCAGTACTCGTAGTGCAGGGCCCGCAGCCCGTCGGGTGGTCCCTGGAGCCCGTCCGTATTGAGCCGGCCGAGATCGAACCGGATCCCGGACCCTGCGGGGGTAATGTGTGTGGACGCCGCTGCCGTATCGCGCACCAGGTTCACTGCCAGTGCCCCGCCAGAGGTGCGAAGGGCCAGCCGCTCGCCATCGAGCCGCAAAGCGTTGGCCGAGTACAATGCCTCCAGGAAGTGCGCCTCCTGATCCATGATCCCCTCCGGTTCGGCGCAGAAACGTCGGGTTGCTCCGGGCAGGCCGATGGTGATCGACCCGTTGGTGCCCTGGTATTCCGCGAAGTATTGATTGCACCCGGCACTGCCGGTCACCCGGCCGTCGTCGCCGAATTGCGCGGTGATGCGCGTGCCACCCAGCACGCTGACCACGGCCTGTTTGCCGTTGTTGTAGGCGATGACCTCCCAGGAGGTACCGGCCAGTGTCAGGTAACCCGCCTCGAACACCGCGACCTCATTCCCGCCGCTGTCCCGCAGGCGCAGCCGATTGGCGTCGATGGTGAAGGATACGGCGCGGACCAGGGCCCCGGCGTAGGTGCTCGCGCGCCTCTCCAACAGCTCGCGACAGGCGGCCCGCGTTGTCGCCATCTCCATCGGGATGTGGATTGCCGTTCCGTCAACGGAGAATGAGCCCCGATAACGGTTGCAGCCGTCAAAGCCGCTCATGGCACCGTCTGTTTCGAACCGGAGGGTCACAACGGGCAGTGCAGGATCGACTTCCTCACCTGCCAGAGCCACCAGGTTCCAGGCCGTGCCGGTAAAGGAGTCATCGGTCGCGCCGCCAGTACTGTTACCGCCACTGGTACCCGATGCGCCTGCGACAGCAGCAGCAATCATGCCCAGGAGAAATAATCCTGCCAACCGCGATCCGTACATCTACACTCCCCTCCCTGATTTCGGGATTCAATGCAAGGCACGCCCGCAACCCCTGAGTGTCTGCCCACCCCAGGTCACGACCACGGTCGCCTCGAACGACTCGTCGCTCATGGTATCGCGGCAGGGGCGCCCCATGACCTCCACGACCAGCTCACCGGCATCCCAGCGGGTCGTACGAGCGTCGCGGTCGACCGTCGGCTCGGGCAGCGGCCGCTCTACACGGGAGGCACCATAATCGGCCACCAGCACTATGCGGCTCCCTTTCTGGATCTCCAGGTTCCACCCCGGTTCGTTGCCCACCGCCCGGAAGTCCGCACCATCGAGCTTCGCTTTCTCCCAGATGGCGCGGCGTCGGTCGTTCTGGCACCGCTGTAGCTCGCTGCCCGACTCACCGAACTGCGCCTGCTGACCGTCTATCCGGAGTTCGAAGGCACCATCAGTATACCGTGCCCCCTTCCGCTCCGGCACGGCCTGGAGTTGCAGGGTGCCTTGCGGGCGGAATACCCAGGCACTGCCCCCCCTGGTGCGCACCGTATAAGCTGCTTGGTCATCACACAGAAAGACATAGGTAATCGCCTCGTCGGCTGCAGACGCCTCGGGAAACGGAACCGGCTGCCCGGTACTGCACTCCCCGTTAGCCTGCCGTGAGACCGACCGTACCTCGCGAACCTCGATGGTCCCATCGTAGTCCGCGGCAAATCCACTCGCCGGGTCTTCGTTGAACTTACCCTCGATCTCGACGTAGACGGCCTCGTAGGGCCGGGTTGTGAGGCGGCGGTAGTCTGTTTCCAGCCGCTCGCGAAGCGTATCAGGCACCTGCACCCAGAAGACACGCGTATCACCGCAAGGCTGCAGGCTGCGTACCTCATGGCCGAACACCAGAAGACCGCACATCTCCGCCCCCGCCAGGGTGCCGGCGCCGGTGAGCAGCAAGACACCCAAAAGCCCTGTTGTCAGTTTCATGAATACTCCCGGCTCCCGTCTACAGCGCCAGCCGCGCGCGCAGGCCAAAGACCCAGATCCTGTTTTCATCGGGATTGAGGGCCGGGTCGATGATCAGTTGCACATCCGGCGTGACGGCAAGTCGCGGGGTCAATTGCAGACGATAAAACGCCTCGATGGTGTACTGGTCATCGAGATCGGGGCCGACAGCCGTGTCCGATGGCCGGCTCCAGTTCAAACCCAGTCCCAGCAGATCACTCCTGCCTCTCCAGTAGTAGCCGAGTCCGGTGCTCAGTGACTTCTCCCACAATGCGCCGCCGTCATGTGCATATCCGGCACGCAGGAAGGGCATCCATTTGTCATCGATGAACGTTGCGGCTGAAAAGGTGGCGCCCCAGCCATCCAGAACCTGGGCATCATCACGCTCGTCGGCCTGCCAGAGGGTAAGGTGTACATTGTCGAGATAGAGCTTTTGTTGCGCGCTGGTCCAGCCTACTTCGATATGCTTGAAATATTCACGATCGTTGAAGAAGGTGTCGAACCCCTCCCCGGGATCAGTCGGGTCACCATTGGCGTCGGCCAGCCCGCCAATGACGTAGATGTGATCGGTGGCCATGAAGGCGAGGGATACGCCCAGGCCCTGATTGGGCGCGGCGATGGTCGGGCTGGTCAGGAACGCGAGGTTGGTAAAAGACGTCCAGGGATTGATCATGCCGTAGACGTCGAGATAGTCGGTCACGTCCACCCAGCCGGCCACGAATGACACGCGGCCCTGTGCAAGCCGCTGCCTCCAGAAAAAATTCGTCAATCCCCAGTCTCGATTGCTGCGGTAATTGCTGAAGGGCACGCCGGTCAAGCCGGCATAGCCGGCCTCGAACCCAAGATCCTGCGGCACGATCGTGCTCAGGCGGTGACGGTTTTCCACCTTGACCACAAGCGCCCCGGTATTGCCGGAATCCTTCCCAACCAGCGTCCAGTCGGCGAACAGGCGGTATATGCCGCCCGCCGCGGAATCTCTGCCCAGACTCTTGTCCGCATACTGATAAAGCCCCGTGTAGTCGGTACCGAAGGCAAGGCCATACTCCGAATGGAGACGCTCCTTGAAATCAAAATAGGGCTTGAGCTGTCGATCCAGTCCCTTCAGGCGAAAGACGGTCTCTCTGGGTCTCTCGTCCTCCCTGAGTGTCCCCCGTACACTGTTCGGCCCGCCGAACTCGGGCGCCTCTTCCGTGGCGGATATCGGCAGTGAAAATGAACTGGCCAGCAACAGCAGGCTGGTGAACAGGCAGATCCCTTTACGGGATAATTCGCGCTGCATGGTTTTGAACAAACCTCTGTGATCAATCCGGTATTTCACCCTGCAGGTTTCGCGTTTCTGCCGGATCCGGTTGTTCTTCATTTCAGATGCCCTAACGAAATCTCGTGATTCAATCCGCTGCGCCCGTCGATACCCAATGCCCTGATCGAATGACGGGCTCCGGATCACCCTCCCAGTCGATATCAACCAGTCCGATAGTAGGTTCGACATAAGGGCCTGCGATGCGATGCTTGTTGGCGGCATTCGCGTAGTCTGGAATCACGTGCGTCATGCCGCTGGCTGTGAAGTCATAAAAGTGATAGTTGCCGGTGGCAATAGCACCCCAGACGGGTTGTGGTTGCCATTGCTTGGCACAGGTGCCAAAGGCGATACGCGACACGGTTCCTGTCGGTAATGCTTGCCAGTCATCCAGTGCATGACCTGCCGGAGAAAACAGCACAGACATCAGGGCAAGCACACTGATCAGCAAGCGTTCAATCATTACGGTAATAATCCATCATCAGTCAGTGACACGATTAAGCAACGGAGGATAGGAAACGGGGCGTCAAAACGCCCCGTGTCATCTCATGAATGCTTATGCACTAGAGCGAGAACTGCCCACGGGTTAGTGGCGTCTTGATTGGCCGAAAATGCGGATGATCCCCTTCGACCACCGTGT
>JARFQV010000284.1 GCA_029287615.1 Pseudomonadota bacterium
GTCAATGGTAGTGTCCTGTTGTATGCACTCCTTGGTTTTATTGGAATACGGGAAACACTGGAGGATATCGCTCTGGCACTTGGCATAAATGGGAATGTCGAGGCTGGTTCGTACTCTGAAATGGATGCACAGTCCGGCTCGGAGGAAGAACACAGTATTATGATTTCTAAATCCGGTAGTCAATCAGCATGACAGCACTTGTTCACAAAATCATCCAATGATACCGAATAAATTTAAACTGGAATTTTGACGCATATGTGGTTCACAGAAAAAACAGGCTATGGGTAAAGTTGCAACGTTTGCAGTGCATCTTCTACAAGCCTGGTGGAAGCAATAGATGCCCATGAAATATTGGTTTTTAGATTATCGTAATACCCGATTCATGTTCTATATCCTATTTCTTTCAGTTTTCTTGGCCGCATCTGCAGCCACTTTGCAATATGTACCGCTTCCCTTCCTCTGGATCGCCCTGTTGTCTGCCGGAATATTTTGTTTTCTGGCAATCAAACACAAACAACCATCATGGCGTGTGCTCTGGATCAACCTGGCAACTGTGTTCATCACCATTGGTGCTCTGGAGCTTTATTTTTATTCTAGTGAGATTGTCAGGATGGAAGGAAGTTATACAGATGGCTACTACGCCGATCACCAGGTTTTGGGGTACTGTCCCACTGCTGAACGGGAATCCCGAGCCATAAAATATCATGGGAAGGAACGGGTCTACGATGTGAACTACACCATCGACAAGCGTGGCCTGCGGATTTCACCACCTGCACAGGATTCATTAGCGTGCGGCAGCGTACTGTTCTTCGGTGGCTCTGTGACATTCGGAGAGGGGGTAGAAGATGACCAGGCCATGCCATACGTTACCGGGATGAAGACCGAGGGTAGTTATGTCATTGACAACTTCGGTTTTCATGGATACGGGCCACACCAGATGCTCGCGGCACTGGAGTTGGGTATCGTTGACGAGGTAGTCAGTGAAACGGTCCGACACGTCATTTACCAGGGTATTCCCGCTCACGTTGCCCGGTCTGCTGGCCGGGCAAGTTGGGATCGGCATGGCCCGAAGTACATCCTGGACAGCAACGGGAAACCCGTTTACGAAGGTCCCTTCGACGGCAGGTTGTCACGCCCGGTTCGCTGGTTGCGCAAGCAGCTTGACAAGTCCGCGCTTTACCGGTTTTCCGGCACCATGCAACGGGAAGCAACACCGGAAGAAATCAAGCTCTATACCGCCATTGTGGCTGCTGCGCGCGATACCGTTAACAGGAAATTCCCCAATGCGCAGTTTCATGTGCTGCTGTGGGGTAACCAGGGGGAAAAGACATATGATGCGATCCTGGATGGCTTCAGCAAAGCCGGTATGCGCGTGCATCTGGTCAACGAAAACCTACCCGGATACTCACAGCAGCCGTCGAGTTACGAGATCAGTCCATTCGACAGGCATCCTAATCCCCACGCACATGCGCTGATCGCAGAGTATGTCAGTGCCCGAATTCTCCATGGTGGTTCATGCCAGCATCCTGCTCCGTTGGTTGTGGGCGCAACAAAATAGCAGTCGCTACTGGATAGTACATAATTGCTATGGTTACATCGGGTCGCTTAAACTGTTATGGCTTACTGATCATTATACGAACTCCCCTCTCTCATCCGCCCGGATTTGTCGCAATCAATACCCAAATTGAGCTAATCCAAGACTTGTAATCTGAAGTAAGCAGCTTCAACAAAAGTCAGCTCATAGAGTAGCGATTTGGTATTCCAGATATCTAACCGATTGAATCATTTCCAGTCAGTAGTGAACCCCTTTAACCAGGTCCAAACAAAAAACCAGTTATGTGACACAGATTCAATTTTCCTTCCAGTCAGTACGTTACGATCGATATAACTATTGAATCATCAGTCTACTCGTTCTTTGAGTTCTGAATCTGGGGTTATTATCATCATGACAGAAACAACTGTGTCCCATTTATCGAGAAAAGAGCGCAAACCGCTGTTCTTTCTTCCCCTGCTTGTACTGATCTCTGTACTTTTCGTTTCCGTTGTGCAGTCGGCACCAGGTGGTAATGGCAAAGGAAAGGGCGGGGGTGCCGGGAGTGGCCCCCGGCCGGAACTCCATTTGAAGTGGCGTGTCCTCCTGGACGCACCCTATTCGCTGGTTCGGCCGGCACTGGCACAGGATGGCACAATTTACGCTGTCGATGCGAGCGATAACCTGACCGCTGTCGCGCCAGACGGTACTGTTCTGTGGAGCGTCCCTGATGCGGGCTCCCAGGGTGTTGACGTGGGATCGGATGGCACCATCTACACCGGTAATGAAAACTGGATCAAGGCGTTCAACCCGGACGGCAGTCCCAAGTGGACGTTCGTGCAGAATCCGCGAGCCTTCGTCCTTGTCGATCTCGCCGTTGGTCCGGACGGTAACATCTACGCCGTGGCATCCAGCGGCATGGGTGTCTTCTCCCTCGCCGATTTAACCGCCGGACCACAACTGCGCTGGACCAATCCGGAAACCTATGCCAGACCGTTTGTCGAGCATTCGGAAATCGCATTCGGACCCACCGAAGACGGATCTGACCAGCAACTCTATTTCTACGCCAACGGACACACACGGGCCGTGCGTCTGAGTGACGGGGCTTCCGTGTTCACCCTCGGCGGCGGCAACACACCTCCGCAGGTCAGCGCTTTCGACGGCTCCTGGCACCGGGGAGATACCGCTTTCACACCGGCAGGTGACCTCAAGTGGCTGTTCGAATTTCCGGTTGGAACCGCATTCTCGCAGCCCTCCCTGGCCCGGGACGGCACTCATTATACGGTCAATGATGGCACGAACCTGTACGCAATCAACCCGTTCGGCGCCGAGGAGTGGAGTGCTGTGTTGAACGAGCGCGTCGGTATGCCTGATGTCGATCCCGGGGAATCCTTCCTGATCCTGGATACGCAGGCATCGCATACCCATCCAGCAGCACTGAAGGCGGTGAATGCGGGGAACGGGGAAGAACTGTGGCGGATGGAATTCCCGCCAGATGACAGCGGACTGGATCAGTTCATCAGCGGCGGTATATCCTACAGTGCAAACGGCGATACGGCCTATGTGATGACAGCAATTGCCACCACGAACCGTACCTATCTAAACGCCATCGATACCGATCCATCCATCCCGAGTGCTTCGACGTTGTTACGTTCAAGCGATATCACACTGGACGTGCGATCAAGTCGTAATAAAGTGAGTTTCACAGGAATCGTGACCGTGGTGGATGAGAACAAGAGACTGATCCCGGGGGCGACGCTTCTTGCCACCTGGACATTGCCGGACGGAACGACGACACAGCAGACAGCGACCACCAAGGGTAATGGCCAGGCCAAGTTTAGCGTGTCGGGACAAGGTGGTCTTTACCGGATAGAAGTAACTCAAATCAACAAGGATGGTTTTGACTTCGATCCGGAACACAGCATCCTCGATGCAAGCAGGGCATGGTTTTAACCCGCCTGTCTCACCATCGGTGGGATGATCGCGCAAGGAGCTATACAGTTCGCCCGTTAGTGGAGTGGATTAATTCGGGGCTGCCTAGTTCCTCCAGCACCCTGCAGAGTAATCCTGTCTAAGCGTAATGTCTGAAGTATCGGGAGACGGACAGAATTATTCTCAATGTACAGGGAAGTACAGCTTCTGTCGAATTCGCGGTTTGTGAAACTGACTGCAGCCGCATGAAAATGCAAACCGTGTCTCTGTTAAAGACACAAAATAGTGCGCCATTCCGGATGTTTTTCTGATTGGTGACTGCTGGTCAGAGTTATATTCAGCGCAGCTCATGCCAACCCCCGACCGGATTATAGGATTTCTTGATCAGGTCCACGGCAACCACGTGCGCACCGCGCGCACCGACCCGGCGGTTCGGTCCGTAACTGAGTGGTGGCGTTACTCCGGTCTCATAGGCATAGAGCTCCTCAAGCGCATCAATCAGTCCTTGCCGGTTGAGGTCCCGACCAGCCCTTCGCAGACCTTCCACCATAAGCTTCGCCGCCGCATAGGCAGCGATCTGACCCTGCAGGTGATCGGGCGGCAATGCGTGTTTGTGGGCAAGCTGCTCATACTCTGACCGCCCGGAGCCACTGATGTCGCTACCAAGGGTAGGGTAGGCGATGAAAATCCGGTGGTGAAATGTAGGTGGGGCATCGAAGAGTGGCTGCGGTACGAATGAAGATAGTAAATAGACTCGCGGACTCTGCTGCCTTTCTGCAAACGCAGCGAGCAACAGCTGGAGTTCGGACTGTCCCCCGAAGAAAAACAGGGTATCAGGATTACTCTCTGCCATCCGCCCGGCGAGCAACTCAATCCCGACCCCGTCTGCAGGATAGCGAACCATCTCCGGATCTGTAACAGTACGCCCCTCTAGCTGATCCTGCACGGACTTCACCAGCCTGTCCACATGCTCTCCGAGGGGGCCTGCAAGAACCGCCGACATCTCACCGTCCGGGGCATCCCTGAGTGCTGTCTCGGCCAGCACACGTGCCTGTTCCTTGAACCCGGCATACAGATAGAAGGTAGCTGCGTTGAGAACCTCGTCACCCGGATCGAGTGTGAAGGGTCCGACAAGTGGCATGCCCTCATCGCGCAACAGCCTCAGCAGTTCCTGATCCATGCCGACGGTATACGCCCCGACAAGCGCGAAGATGCCCTCGCGTTCCACTGCCAGGCGGAGATTGTCCAGCGTATCTTCGCTGGATGTGCCGAAGGGGATCACCAGCAATTCGAGCCTACGTCCGAAGATACCCCCATGAGCATTCACTTCCTGAAAGTGTGCATGCAGCACCTGTGCCATGGCCTGCCCGAGGGTTCCCCGGGGGCCGCTGAGGGGGAGGAGGGTGGCTACCTGTATCCGGTCGTCTTTCACACCGGGATCCCGATCCGTCTCCAGGCGTTTCAGATAGGCCACCAGATCCGCCATATCCCTTTCGGACATCCGGTAGAGGGGCATGGCCTGGTCCAGACGGTTTCCACCCGGATCGATCCCGGTCGTGATCAACCGCGCAAGCTGATCCTCATCGAAGGCCGGATGCCGGCGTCCGTCCGAATGTACATGACCGTATACCTTGGTGAGTTCGTTCCAACGAATATCCGGTGGAATAACCCCTCCCTCCGGACGCCCCAGACCGTCGGCACCATGACAGCTGGCACAGGGAACCGCGCTTGCCGGCAGAGCCACCGATTCTGCGCCGACAAAGGCGGTGATATCGCCGCCACTGACACTGGAGCCCTGTGCATAGATCTGCTTGCCGCGGAGTTCCTCCGGAGTGAGTGCAGCATGTGCACCAACCCATGCAAGGGCAAGCAGGCCCGCTGCAATCGACAAGTACCGCATGCGGATACCCTGTGCCGGTTTCACGCAGGTATTTATCCTGGGGTCTCTTCGGCGAGTGCACGCAATTGCTGTGCAACGCCGTCCGGCGGAACCATTGGCATTACCCGTGTCCAGTGGCGTGTCCTGTCGTTGCCCGCGAGCATCAGGGTAGAGTGCGCCTCTATCTCTTCGGTGTACTGGCCCAGCCTGGTGACGATCTGATCCAGGTTTTCCTTTTTACCGGTCAGGAAGATCCATCGGCTCAGGTCTGCCCCCTGTTTCCTGGCGAAGGCCTTCATGGCTTCGGGGGTATCCCTTTCCGGATCGATGCTGATGGATACGAACCAGATATCGTCCTTGACCGACTCGACCAGCAGTTTTCTCGTCTGGATGAGCCGCTGGGTCATCATGGGGCAGGCATCCAGACAGTTGGTGAATATAAAGTTGATCAGTACCACCCGACCCTGGAGTACATCGGTGTAGAAGCGTAGCTGTTTTCCGTTCTGGTCAATCACCTCCAGATCGGTAAAGTAATTGCGCGCCTTGTGTTCAGCGGCCTCCGCTGCGCTCATCGCCGCGACGTTCGCATCCCCGCCCTGAACACACCAGGGCAACATAGCGGAACCAAGGCACACCATCGTGATGATCCTGTACAGACATCTCATGACTCAACCCCCTGCCGCACGATTGCGTGCAGACTGTAATGCATTCACCTGCTCCATAAGCCGGTCCGGGCTGGGAAAACCGAAAAAACGCGACCACTCTCCGGTGCGGCCATCCCCGACGAGCACCATGGAGGGATGATCCTCGAAGTTCGGACTATAGGCACCCATCCCGTCCAGCACTTCATCCATGGTCTGTTTCGGCCCGGTCAGCCAGATCCAGCCGGGGCGCGCCTTGTGTCTGGCGGCGTAGGCCTTGAGACGTTGCGGGGTATCCCGTGTCGGATCGACGCTCACCGAGACCAGGGACACCTCGTTACCCAGCTGATCGCCGAGCCGTTCCTGTACCTGGCCGAACACCGCCGAGAGCACGGGGCAGACGGTTGTACAACTGGTGTATACGAAGTCCATAACCACGATCCGGTCACCGATCACCTCGCTCGCAAACAGGACCTTCCGGCCGTCCTGGTCCACAAGGCTCAGGTCCTTGAGATCCACATCTGTTGATTCCGCTGCTTCGGCCGGTTTGTTCAGCATCGCCTTGTGATGGGCATGCGGGTCGGCTCTATCCTCGCTATCTGCTGCATGGTGGTGATGTTCGTGTGCTGTCTGTTGTGCGATCGCACAAACCGGTACCAGCGCCAGGACAAGGAACAGGAACTGTAGCTTCGGGGGAAATACGCAAATCATGCTGGGTCTCCACTCATTTCATATCCGTTCTTTCCAGCGGGATCAGAATCTCGATCCTGGCCTGTTCCCGCAGGCGTGTGTTTTCCCTTTCTACGGCCGACTCCATCTTCTCCTGTCGCACATGGTCGCGCAACTGCTCGCGAACCTCATCCAGTGGCAGCAGGCGTGCCTCCCTGCGTTCCTCCACGCGCAGTATATGCATGCCGAAAGGGGTCTCCACCATATCGGAGACATCGCCAGGCTGCAGTGCGAAGGCCACTGCCTCGAATGCAGGTACCATCTGCCCGCGAAAGAAGAAGCCGGTGTCACCACCCGCACTGGCGGTCGAGTCCTCGGAGTGTTTCTTCGCCAGTTCGGCAAAGTCAGCGCCACTGCGTGCCTGTTGCAGGATGGGGGTCATCTGTTCGCGCAGCGCGGCACGGTCATCGGTCGTGCCCAGCGGTTTCCAGGCCAGCAGGATATGCCTTACCCGTACCTGCTCGGGCAAGGTCAGTCGCCGTTCGTTTTCCCGGTAGTAGGTCTCGAGTTCCTGATCCGTTACAGTTGATTCCGCCGTGCGAATACCATCCAGATATCTGGTCGCGGCAATCATCCGTCGCAGGTGTTCGCGATACTCCTCCTCTGTGAATCCCTCCGTATCGAGCCTGCGCAGAAACTCTTCCGAATTACTGAACGGTTCGTTGAGCTCGGCCAGCGCCGCGTCGATCTCGGCGGAAGTGACCTCGATTCCCTGCGCGTCGGCTGCCTGACGAATCAGTTCCTGTTGAATCATCAGATCCATGGCCTCGCGGCGCATGGCGGTCAACCGGTGCAGATAATCACCCCGCGCGGCGACATTGATTCCTTGCGAGCGGCGATATTCCTGGTAGAAGGCGTCAAAGCGCTGGTTGCTGATCTCTGCGCCGTTGATCCGTACCGCGATGCCGGGGTGAATTCCCTGCGCCCAGACAACACCACAAAGGACGCCTGCGGTCAGGACAGCAGTCCGGCACTTCTTCGCGATCACGGACGGTCCTCAGCCCGTGCCTGTGGCGCAGCCTCCCTGTCAGCCGAATGCGCCGGTAGGCCCATCAGGCTCAAATAAGGCAGGTCGCTGTATTGCAGCTTCTCCGAGCGCGAGCCGACGAATACATAATATGTGGTTGCCTGGCTGACAGTGATACTGGCCTCGTACTGGCCATCGCCGAGAGCCTTCGCAGGCACGACGGTGCGGCCGCGACCATCCGCGCCATAGTAAAGCACGCTGACATCCGGTATCTCGCTCTTCGCCTCTCCGGTCGCGGGATCGGTTAACCTGAATCGCACCCGGGTGCTCTCGCCTACCGACACCCGCCGGTTCGCGATCTTGTACTCGATACCCATGGGCGCCTTCGTCTGACGGACCGCCGGGTTTGGTTCTACCTTTGCACTAAAACAGTGCAGGAAACGTGGCGTGTCCATCATGAAGGCGACATCATAGGTACCCTCGACAGGGAGCTTGACCCGTCCCGTGTACACGCCGGGTTCCCGTTCACCGAGGCTGCGATCCACGATCTCAATGGCACGCGCCTCGTGTCCGTAATTACGGAATGCACCCATTGGGGCGTTCATACCCTCCATGTAGTAATACACCGTGCCTTCTGCCTGATTCACGACATAGGAGGCGGCCTCCTTGACGGAGGGCACCATGCTGTCCGCGATACTGATTCCGGCAGCCTTGCCCGGGGCGCCCTGACCAGCTGAAAAATACTTGATCTGCGGCATTTCGGTCTTGTCGAGTTCCGAGAGGGGGATCAGGCCCACCTGTTCGGAGCCCAGGGAGCGGATATAGGCATATAGACGCGTGAAACTTACCTGGTAGGGTTGGGATCCCATCGGGATGGTGTGGGCAAGTTTGTCGGTGGAGGCGTCTACAATGAAAACCGTGTTCTCCACCGGGTTCACCACAACGCCCCAACGGCCGTCTTCGGAGAAACGCATGGGTCCAAGTCCCGGACTGGCTTCGATGCGTGTGCGAATCGAATGCGTATCGGAATCCACCACAGTGATCGTGCCGGTCTTTCCGTCGGCAACATACAGGGCCTTGCCCAACGGCGAGAATGCCAGCGTAATGGGCACGGGTCCGGTCTCCAGGTCCGTCACTTTTTTCAGCGCCTGCACCTCGATCACTGACACCGTACCTGCATCCCGGTTGCTGACAAAGGCATAGCGATCGTCATCGGAAAAGGTGATCTCGTGATGGCCCTCGCCAGTCGGAATGAAGGTAACGCGTTTGAGGCTGGCTGTATCGATGATGGTTACGCCGCTTGTATCGGCCTTGCTGGTATTGTTTCCCACCCACAGATAGCGCTCGTCGTTTTGCAACTCGGTACGCGTCGGGTTTTCACCGGCATCGATTTCTCCTGTGACCTCGAAGAGTTCCGTGTCGACCAGGGCAACCTTGTTGGACAGTGGCATACTGACGAAGACGCGCTTCTGGTCCTCCGTCTTGGCCCAGTCCGCACCGGGCTGGTCGAGATTGACCTGGGCGAACAGGTTCGTGATGCCGGTGATACCCACCGCGGGATCGATTACCGATATCGATGCATCGCGGTTCATTACCAGCAGAAAGTGACTGTTCAGGTCGATCATCGGACGCACGCCAACGATCCCCTTGAGATAAGTGGAGACCCGGTCCCGGCAAGTCATGGGCTTGTCACCCTTGGCCTCCCATGCCTTGGAGAGATCCATCCAGGCCGCAGGATAGCGCCCCTTGATCGGCTCGCCTGTGCTGGCATCGGTGATACGGAAGGTGATGTCGGCCCAGTCCGCGGCTATTACCTTCTCCGCATCCGGACGGGTAGGTTGGGTGGAGAACTCGACGACCAGACCTTCGCGGGTGATACGGACAGGCGATACGGTATCTGTTTCTGCCCCGGCCCCGCCCGACATGGTCTTGCTGCCGGTTGATGCGTGTTCCCCGGATGCCTCGGTGGTGGCGGATTCGGTCTTCGTAAACCCCTCCACAGGTAGTACGACAGACATCAGCAGAACGATCAGCCCGTTCTTCAGGCATTGCAATCGATACACAGAGATTCTCCTCCCAGTATGATCAAGTATTGTTATTGTAATCGGGTACGCGTACAAACCTGCTTTGAAAGACACCGCTAACCCGTAATTTTCCAACAGTTTGTCAGGAGAAACTCCCCTCTTGTGCCAGTCTAGCAACCCAAACCCGTGATGAGCAATAATTCCCGGGTTGTCGAGCACAGATACACGGTTACGACAGGCTCGGATGATCTTGAATTCCCTGCTTATGGCGGCACAATCTCGTGCCTGCCCGCGTATCCGATTGTATGGCTGATTGAAAAGAGTGGGTGCAGTCTGGGACTGCACCCACTCACCTGCAGAGCGGCCGGTATCATGGCCGCGGATTACTGTACCCTGAAAATACCGAACTGACCGTTGCGGTTACCGGACGGGGAGTAGTCACGGTACAGATAATCACCCGTTGTGCCATTGGTTCCTCCTGCATCGAACAGCATCGGCCAGTGTCCGTATACATGGCCCATGCCTTCCTGACCGCCCATGTACTTGGCCTGCGGGTTATCGCCGAGTGCCATGGCTGGTACCGGCGCATCCGGATCGCATCGACCGTTCAGGCCAACCTGGTCATCCTGCGAGGCCCCCGTGCAGACGACGGGATCGCGCTGCCAGAGGTGGCCGTG
>JARFQV010000009.1 GCA_029287615.1 Pseudomonadota bacterium
CAGCGTATACAGCGAGCCCTTGAGGTCTATGAACTGTCCGGACAGCCACTGAGTGTGCTGTGTGATCAGAATCTGCCTGAGAAACCGTCCTATCGCCTGATCAAACTGATCATCAGCCCCGGTGACCGTGTGGTTTTGCATGACAGGATCGGGAAACGATTTCAGAAAATGATGTCAAAGGGATTCATGGATGAAGTGCGCGCCTTGTACCAGCGTGGTGATCTGGGTCCGGAGATGCCGTCCATGCGCGCGGTTGGCTATCGTCAGGCATGGTCCTGCCTGGCAGGGGAAATCAGTCGGCAGACGATGACCGAACGTGCCGTGATTGCAACCCGGCAATATGCCAAGCGACAATTGACCTGGTTGAGAGGCGAGGAAAATGCCCAATGGTTTGAATACCATGCAGGCAAGACCTGTGACCGGATCACGGACTGGTTGCAGCAGCAACTGCGCAATGATGAAATGTGCTAGCCGGTATTCCCGGAGATGACGATACGGCGTCTATTCGAAGTGAATACAACGGCCAGGGCCGTAATGCATTAGTGGATTGATTGTGCTAGAATTTCAGCAATATACAGGTGTAATCTAAATGATCCGGCGAGATTGTCATGCAGCAAAACGGCATAACAACTATGAGATTACAGGAGAAAAGAGTTGGTACACGTTACAAGAAAAAGGAGAACTGATATGAACAGAGGGCAATCATTACAAGATCCCTTTCTCAATGCACTGCGTAAGGAGCGTGTGCCGGTTTCTATCTATCTGGTAAATGGTATCAAGCTGCAGGGCCAGATCGAATCGTTTGACCAGTTCGTGGTCCTGCTCAAGAATGCGGTCAGCCAGATGGTTTACAAGCACGCGATCTCGACAGTTGTTCCTGCACGTAATGTACGTTTTTCAGGTTCCGATAACAACGGAGGCGGATCCGAACCCGGTAATGTCTGATTCTGTTGTGGTATTGCGGGGAATATTGCTTGTTTGAGCGCCCCGAGAATGGTGAACGCGCGGTGCTTGTCCATGTGGATCTACCCGGGACGAGTGACCAGGACGACCTGACCGAATTCACCGAGCTGGTTGTATCCGCAGGTGCCCTGCCCGTGGCTACCGTGACCGGCAGCCGCATGGCGCCGGATCCGGGACTCTTTGTGGGTACGGGCAAGGCAGCCCAGATACTCGATCTGGTGAGGACGAATCAGGGGGAAGTAGTCATATTCAATCATCCCCTGTCTCCGAGTCAGGAGCGTAACCTGGAGCGTTATTTTTCCTGCCGGGTGTTGTCGCGCACGGGTCTCATCCTGGATATCTTTGCCCAGCGTGCCCGTTCCTTCGAAGGCAAGCTGCAGGTGGAGCTTGCACAGCTCCATCACCTATCGACCCGACTGATCCGGGGATGGACCCACCTTGAACGGCAGAAGGGTGGTATCGGTCTGCGTGGCCCGGGGGAAACGCAGCTGGAGACTGACCGTCGCCTGATCGGCGCACGGATCAAGTCGATCAACAAGCGTCTGGAAAAGGTGCGTCGTCAGCGGGATCAGGGCCGGCGTGCAAGATCGCGTGCGGACGTGCCGACCGTCTCGATCGTCGGCTACACCAATGCCGGCAAATCAACCCTGTTCAACACCATGACCGGCTCTGCTGCCTATGCTGCCGATCAGCTCTTCGCCACGCTGGATCCAACCCTGCGCCGCCTGGAGGTTCCCGGTATCGGTTCGGTCGTGCTGGCCGACACGGTCGGTTTTATTCGCCATTTGCCCCATGATCTGGTCGCCGCCTTTCACGCCACTCTGGAAGAGACCAGACAGGCTGATCTGCTGCTCCATGTAGTTGATACCCGGGATGATGACCGGCAGGAGAGAATGCAGCAGGTTAATCAGGTGCTTGAGGAGATCGGTGCCGAAGTTGTGCCGCAGCTGGTTGTCTACAACAAGATTGATCTGACAGGGGAACCACCCCGGATCGAACGTAGTGCGGATGGCCGGATCCAGCGGGTGCGGGTGTCCGCCGAAAGCGGCGCCGGTATGGATTTGTTGCATGCCGCACTGGCGGAGTTTTTCCAGGACAGCGTGGTCCGCGGCTGGGTGAAGATCCATCCCGGCGCCGGTCGCTTGCGTTCCCGTCTGTACAATCTCGGCACCGTGGTTTCCGAGCAGGTGGATGAATCCGGCTGCTGGTGGGTCGAGACCCGGATTGGACAGGCCGAACTCGACCGTTTATTGCGAATTCACGGGACGGGTTGCGAGTTTGTACCCTCAACTGCCAGCGACCCGCAGCCGATAGCCCACGCTTCCTGATCCTGGTTTTCCGCGAATCCCTGAGTATCGATATTGCCGGATGTTATTCCCGCAATGAAACAGGGGGAAAATCCAGTCCCCTGTGCAGTCATCCTGCAGCGTGGCGAGATCTGCGGAGGGGACGTGTGCAATTTATGAATCATCCGGGTTACACTTACCGGCCTTTGTGCAGGTTCAGCACCAAATTAATCTGAAATGGAGTACTGGAATGGCCTGGAATGAACCGGGTGGTGATAATAAGGATCCTTGGGGTAGTCGCGGTGGCAAACAGGGACCGCCCGACCTCGATGAACTGGCGCGCAAGGTGCGCGACCGGTTCGGCGCCGTGTTCGGTGGCAGGGGCGGTGGTGGACAGCGGGAAGCACGTGGTGGTGGCGGACCTCTCGGCATCGGTCTGCTGGCGGGACTGGTTCTTGTGGTCTGGTTGTTATCCGGTATCTATATTGTCGCACCGGCCGAACGTGGCGTGGTACTGCGCCTGGGCAAATACACTGATATCACGGGACCGGGCCCGCACTGGCACATACCCTATCCGATCGAAACCGTGGAGAAGGTCAACATCGACGAGGTGCGCACGGTCAGTCACCGCGCAAACATGCTGACCAAGGATGAGAATATCATACAGGTCAGTCTCGCGGTTCAATACCGGATAAAGGATGCCAGGGATTACCTTTTTGCGGTGCGTGATCCTGACTATACCCTGCGGGAGGCAACCGAGAGCGCATTGCGAGAGATCATCGGTTCGAACAAGATGGATACCTTCCTCAGTGGTGGTCGTGGCGAGATCGTGACCAAGACGGAGAACCTGATTCAGACCATACTGGATCGGTACCAGACGGGCCTGCTGCTGACCAGTGTCAACCTGCAGGATCCACAGCCGCCAGAGGAGGTTCAGGGGGCCTTTCAGGATGCCATCAAGGCGCAGGAGGACGAGGTGCGCTACAAGAACCAGGCGGAAGCCTACGCGCGGGATATTCTGCCGAGGGCCCGTGGTGATGCAACCAGACTTCGCGAGGAATCCAATGCATACAAGGAACGGGTAATCGCGGATGCAGAGGGTGAGACCAGCCGTTTCCTGCAGACACTTCAAGAATACAAGAAGGCCCCGGAGGTCACCCGCAAGCGTCTGTATCTGGATGCAATGGAATCCGTATTGACCAACAGCAGCAAGGTTATGATGCAGGTAAAGGATGGAAACAATCTGATGTATATCCCACTCGACAGGATCATGCAGGGTTCGGCAAACCCGCCATACAGCGAGACGGGTGACAGCTATCCGCGAAGCAGGGCGACGCAACCGACGGAAACGCCATTGCGCCAGCCCGGTGACCGGGAACGGGGGGGCCGCTGATGAGCGCTTCGAAGACAGGCTTACTGATCGTTGCCGGGCTCGTTCTGCTGATCGGCTGGCTGTCCGTGTTCATCGTTGACGAGCGCGAGCTGGCCATTCGTTTTCGCCTCGGTGAAATCATGCAGTCAGACTACGAACCGGGCCTGCATTTTATAACACCCATTATCAATAATGTACGCAAGTTCGACAGGCGTATACTGACGCTGGATACCAAGCCGGAGCGTTTCCTGACCGGTGAAAAGAAAAACGTACTGGTGGATTTCTTCGTCAAGTGGAGAATCGAGGATCCGGAGACTTTTTACACCGCCTTTGCCGGTGATGAACGCCAGGCTGCCTTGCGCCTGCTGCAGATCATCAAGAATGCGCTGCAGCTCGAGTTCGACAAGCGCACCATCAAGCAGGTCGTATCCGGTGAACGGGCCCAGATGATGGAAGACCTGACCATCAATGGCAACAAGCAGGTCGAGCAGTTCGGTATCCGCATCATCGATGTGCGCATCAAGCAGATCGAATTGCCCGATGATGTTCGGTCCGCCGTCTATGACCGCATGCGCGCCGAACGAGAGCGCGTGGCGCGGGAACACCGTGCAGAGGGCGAGGAGACCGCAAAGGGCATTCGTGCGGTTGCCGATCGTGAACGGGTGGTGCTGCTGGCGGAGGCGCGACGCGATGCAGAGACCACGCGCGGCGAGGGGGACGCACAGGCGACGGAGATCTATGCCGATGCCTATGGTCAGGACGCGGAATTCTACGCCTTCTATCGCAGTATGAATGCCTACAGGAATACCTTCAATAACAAGGAAGATGTCCTGGTGCTGGAACCGGATTCGGAGTTTTTCCGCTACTTCAATGCGGATCAGCCGATTTCCTCCTACGGAGGCGCGCGCGGCGGGGGAGAATAAGACCGGAGCGTAGCCTGTCCGGCCGTGCCTGACCGTGGCGATTACCAAGGGATACGAATCCAATGTGGAACGATCTGCTTGCCGCCCTTGCCCTGCTGCTGGTTCTGGAGGGTATATTGCCTTTTCTCAATCCCGGCTCGATGCGAAAGATGCTGGAGATGGTATCCCGCGTGGATGACAGGACAATGCGTTTAACCGGTCTGGCAAGCATGGTCAGTGGCGCATTGCTGCTTTATCTTGTGCGACAGGTATAAACGGAAAACCAACGAATCATGCACAATCCCGCTTGTTTCCTGACTGCACCAGGAATATTTCTTCAGTCGGCCATACTCGCTGGTACGCCGCTGCTACGGAAATTACCAGCCGAAACCATTATCCTGCGCATTTCTGGCGAACATTGACAGGATTTCCGGGATAGGCCTTCATGAACATTCGGGATCAGTGGTTGTTACCAGCCGGGATAGAGGAGGTTTTGCCGCCGCAGTCCTGGCGCCTGGAGCAGGTGCGACGGCAGGTACTCGATCTGTACCGCTGCTGGGGTTACGAACTGGTAATCCCGCCATTCATCGAGTACCTGGAGTCATTGCTCACGGGGGCGGGTAATGACCTGGACCTGCAGACGTTCAAACTGACCGATCAGCTTACCGGAAGGATGATGGGTGTCCGTGCTGATATGACACCGCAGGCAGCGCGGATCGATGCACATCCCATGAAGAGTGACTTTCCCTCAAGGCTCTGCTACCTGGGAACCGTACTGCATACCCGCCCGGACGGGTTCGCAGGTTCCCGGAGCCCGATGCAGGTGGGTGCGGAGCTGTTTGGTCATGCAGGGGTCGACAGCGATATCGAGATTCTGAGTCTGGTGCTGGAAACCCTGTCATTGACCGGGGTGAAGGATGTACACATGGATCTTGGACATGTCGGCATCTTTCGCGGGCTTGCCCGCGATGCGGACCTGGACAGGGATCAGGAAATCGCCCTGTTCGAGGCCCTGCAGCGCAAGGCCGTGTCCGACATCGATGCGCTGCTCGGGCAGACTTCCGCAGGCAGTGAACAACGTCAGCGGCTGGCGAGACTCGCCGATCTCAACGGGGATGAGGGTATGCTCGCCGAGGCGCGCTCGGTTCTCTCCGGAGCAGGTGATGCCGTGATTGCAGCGCTGGATAATCTCTGTGAAATATCGGAAGCCATGCACCGTCGCATGCCGGATAACCGTTTTTATTATGATCTTGCGGAACTGCGTGGTTACAACTATCAGACCGGTCTGGTGTTCGCGGCCTTCGTGCCTGGCTATGGACAGGAGATCGCCCGGGGTGGTCGTTATGACGAGATTGGCAGGGTATTCGGCAGAGCGCGTCCAGCGACCGGCTTCAGCACGGATCTGAAGACACTGATCGATCTGGGATGCACCGGAGCTGCCCTTTCCGGGGGGGCAATCTATGCACCGGCCGATGATGATACGGACCTGCAGCAAGTGATTCGGGACTTGCGCAACAAGGGTGAAAAGGTAGTGTGTGAATTGAGCGCTCAACCCGGTGGCGCAGGTGATATGGGTTGTGACCGGCTGCTTGTAAAGGAAGCTGGCAAGTGGCTGGTGAAGAACAGAGAGTAATCAGATATGGGAAAAAATGTCATCATAATCGGCACCCAGTGGGGTGATGAAGGCAAGGGGAAGGTGGTTGATCTGCTCACGGAGGGGGCGGCTGCCGTTGTACGGTTTCAGGGTGGTCATAATGCCGGTCATACACTGGTCATTGATGGAAACAAGACCGTCCTGCACCTGATCCCTTCCGGAATCCTGCGTGAAGATGTGCAGTGCCTGATCGGAAACGGAGTTGTCCTTTCACCGGAGGCGCTGCTGGAGGAAATCGGCATGCTGGAGGACAATGGCATACCTGCGCGGGAGCGATTGAAGATCAGCGAGGCCTGTCCATTGATCCTGCCATACCATATCGCACTGGATCATGCGCGCGAGAAGGCGCGCGGCAAGGCCGCCATCGGTACCACCGGCAGAGGCATCGGGCCCGCCTATGAAGACAAGGTCTCACGTCGTGGCCTGCGTCTGGGTGATCTCTTCCACCGCGAAAGATTCGCTGCCAAACTGGGCGAGGTGCTGGATTACCATAATTTTTCCCTGCAGCATTATTTCAAATTCGAAACACTCGATTTCCAGAAGGTACTGGATGACTGCATGCACATGGCCGACGACCTCGAACCAATGGTCGGGGATATACCGGCGTTCTTGCATCGCTACCAGCAGCGTGGCGAGAATATCCTGTTCGAGGGAGCGCAGGGGACGCTGCTGGATATCGATCATGGTACCTACCCCTTCGTTACCTCTTCCAATACCACCGCAGGCGGGGCCTGTACCGGCAGTGGTATCGGACCGCGCAGCATTGATTATGTTCTCGGTATCACCAAGGCCTACACGACCCGCGTCGGGGCGGGGCCGTTCCCGACCGAATTGCAGGACGAACTGGGTGAGCATCTGGCGAAACGCGGTCACGAGTTCGGGGCCACGACGGGAAGACCACGCCGTTGCGGCTGGTTCGACGCCGTGGCATTGCGCAGGGCGATGCAGATCAACAGTGTGTCCGGGCTGTGCATCACCAAGCTGGATGTGCTGGACGGGCTGGAAACTATCCGGGTATGCACCAGCTATCGCAGTGGTGAGGGACAGCGGGACACCCCGCCGGTTGGTGCCGAGGCCATCGCTACCTGTGAGCCCGTGTATGAGGAGTTGGCAGGCTGGGAGGGGACTACCGTGGGTGTAAGACGTTATGATGATCTACCGGAGAACGCCCGCGCCTATCTGCAGCGCATCGAAGAGATCATTGATACTCCGGTCGATATTGTCTCCACGGGTCCGGACCGTGTGGACACGATCATCCGCAGAAACCCGTTCGAATAAAAAAAGAGGGGACCGCGATTGCGGCCCCCGCTTCCGTGCCTGGTTGAGAGTATTGACCTCAGCCGAAGATGTCGCTGGTGATATTGTCGAACCAGCTGTGCGCGTAAGCTACCTCACGCGCACGGTCTTCCGGTGAGCTGTCCATCGGGGTCAGTCCGCCGGAACCCTCGACCTTGGCTACCTTGCCATCCGCCCCCAGCTTGTAGACCATCGCAACGGAGATGCCATCGTTCGGCGCCACGATACTGTAGCAGGTATTCACCCAGGATGGCTCTCCGGGCACCCGGTCGTTGAGCAGGTCTGCTATGGCGGCGGCGACGACCTTTGCTTCCGAGTTGGCCGCATAGCCTGATTTCGGCAACGGGGCCTGAATGGCGGCGTCACCAACAATGTGAATCCCCTTGTGGATCGTCGACTCGAAGGTCTTGCCTTCCACGGGACACCAGCCGGAATCATCGACCAGGCCCGCTGCTTCCGCGATGACACCAGCCTTCTGCGGAGGGATAATATTGGCGACGGCCGGCTTGTAATCATCGAAGTCGGTGGAAACCGTGCCGGCCTTCGCATCGACGCGCATCACGCCCCCCCCGGTATCGGCGGCCTTCTTCCATTCGATCATCCCCGGATAGTGCCGTTCCCATGCCTGGGTGAACAAGCCCTGCTTGGAAAACTTGTCCTTGCTGTCGAGGATCAGGATCTTCGACTTTGGCTTGTTGTTCTTCAGATAGCTTGCGATCTGGCAGGCGCGTTCGTACGGCCCCGGTGGACAGCGAAACGGGTTGGGCGGGGCCGAGATCAGCACGGTGCCGCCATCCTGCATCGCCTGTAACTGATCGTGCAGCAGAGTGGTCTGTGCACCTGCCTTCCATGCGTGGGGCATCTTCTGGGCCGCATCGAGGTCATAACCCTCGATGGCATCCCATCGGAAGGAAATTCCCGGTGCCACGATGGCTCGGTCATAGCTGAAGCTCTGTCCACCCTTGGTGGTGACCTTGCGACCGGCGGCGTCGATGTTGCTGACGATATCGTGCACTACCTTGATGCCTTCATTGCGCAGACCATCGTAACCGAATCGCAGGGTGCTGATATCTCGGTCACCACCCAGCATCTCGTTGCTCAGAAAACAGGTGTAGTACTCCTTCTTTGGCTCGATGAGGGTTACCTCGATAGATGCATCGGCCCGGCGGAGGTATCTGGCTGCGGTCGCGCCTCCGACACCCCCCCCGACGATCACTACCTGTTTTTTGCCACCTGCAGCGGCGATCATGGGAAAACCGATCGCGCTCACGGCGGCCGCACCGCCCAGGACCTTGATGAATTTCCGTCTTGTGAACTGTCTCATTGTTCTTTCTCCCTACTGTTGACTGGCAAAGAATTGCATCAGGGCCGAGATGTCCTCCTCACTCAGGGCATCCACCTTCTTTTTC
>JARFQV010000024.1 GCA_029287615.1 Pseudomonadota bacterium
GCTTTGGGATTAGCAAACTTCATGCCATGAGCATTACAGCTATAGGTTGTGGAATTTACTTATTATTAGCATATCAGCGAATTTTAAACATGACAGTTTTCTCATGACATCCTGACAAGGCTGTCATGACATGTCATATGCAATCGCTTGTTAAATATAGCATTATTCCCCACAAACCGCACGGTATTCAATGTTTGAACAGTTACCTGTTACCAAAGACGGGTAGCTTATGGAAGCTAGTCTGGTGATCGTCATTTGACATCGGATAACGGAGATCCGCAGTGCCGCGGAAACTAGCACAGTGCGTCATTAAAAACACTGATGAAAGCCTAATTTAAGAGGATTTTAACCGGGATATACTCACGAACGCGGTTACGCAGGATCTGGGTGGTGTGTCGAACCAGGAGGTCAAGCGGAGCCGACTCATCGGTCAGGATCTTGCCAGTCGGTACCCTGACCGGTTCGCTGCGGGCAATTGCCTCCGGGAGGGTATCCGCTCTTGCGGGCTCCCCCTCCTGCCTGGCAATCCGTCGTGGCTGGTTCGCCGCGGCAATAAAGATATTGCGGGTCGGGTACTCGTCCGGTTCCCAGGGGTCCGGGTAGGCATCAACTGTAGTGAAGACCTCGCGGGCCGTGCTGGTGACCGCGGCCAGCGCCATCCGCTGAGCCGGATCCAGGTGGCTGCCTACGAGGTTCAGGACCACCACCCCGCCGGGATTGAGGTGTTCGGAATAGAGGCTGAATGCCTCCCGGGTGTAGAGCTGCCAGGGCGGACTACCACCGGCAAAGGCATCGACGATGATCATGTCCCAGCTGCGATCGGCACGCTGCAGAAAACGCCGGCCATCATCCACGATGACCTCACCCGCATAATTGAAATACTCCCGTGCGAGCCGGCCTACCTCGGCATCGATTTCCACCGAATCGACACGCAGTCCCGCTTCCTGCAGTTTTTGTGCGATAACTCCCGGCCCCAGTCCAATGAGCAAAACACTCGCCGGCTGCCTTGCGTATAATCTGCCCAGCCCGATCAGCCCCTCATCGAAGTCGTAGGCGGACTCCCCGGTTTGCAGATCGATCCCCCCCTGATCAAAACCGTTCACGATCATGAAGCGGTACCGCTCATCCCGTTCCACGATACGAATTTCGCCATACAGGGAATTGCGCTTGTCAATCAGCACGAAATCCTGGCCCAGGGTATTCTGACCTCGCAATGTATCGGTACTCCTATCCTGATAGACGGCAAGTCCCAGCAACAAACCGCCCGATACCAGCACAGTAATTCCCGGCGTTACACGAAGCAACAGAATCGGAATCGCAACCAGTACGGCCGTGAAGACAAATCCCTGCACCAGCGGCAGGTACAGGAACGCCCACACGGCCGCCAGGGTGCCGACCAGACTGCCCAGGGTCGAGACAGCATAGATCCCACCTGCCGTTACGCCTACGTGCGTAACACCTTCATCGGCCAGTCCGCGAATCAGCGCGGGGGAAACCTGGCTCAGGAAAAAGAGCGAAGGGGCAATCAGCAACATGGCAGCAATCGCCGCTCCGCCCAGGGTCGACAACGCAATGGTCTGTTCGAGTACGGAGACGCGCACAAACGGGATCAGTGCGCACAGCACGGCGCCGATTGCGGCAGCACGGCAGGCAACCACGATCCCGCCCGTCCGGTCTGCCCGGTAACCACCGAAGGCATAGCCGGCAGCCAGCGCCAGCATGGTGGTTGCGATGACGATTGCCCAAACCGAGATCGAACCACCGAATACCGGTGTCAGGATGCGTGCCACACCCAGCTCGACGACCATCACCGCCGCACCTGCCAGGGCAGCCAGCGACAAGGCGGTAATTTGTCTGGTACGATGTTTGTTATTCATTACATTTGCCAACGCCGATACCATTCACTGGCGGGTTATGAGAGAACAGGAACCACGCTACGAACGGAACACCTGACTATGCAGGGGATTGTCTGTCGAAGCACTCGTAACGGGCATGAGCCTTAAACCTACCATAACATCCGCATTACATGAAAAAATCCACAATACAGAGCATGACCCGAGAGACAATAACGCATCCCTGCGGAAAGTTCGCGTTGATATTGCTGATCCTGTTTGCTGGAACAGTACTGGCCTTGCGACCCGCGATAGCTGGCAGTCTCGAGGAATATCCCGATATCTCACCCACACCGCCGATACATCTCGAAGACCTGAGCGGTAAAACACATTCGCTTCAGGAATATCAGGGCAAGGTGGTACTGGTCAACTTCTGGGCCAGTTGGTGCCCGCCCTGCCTGTTGGAAATGCCCGGCATGCAGAGACTCAGGGAACAGATGGCCGGCAAAGCGTTTGCGATTCTGGCCGTCAATGCCGGAGAATCGCGGGCAACCGCCTGGAAGTTTCTGAACCTGGTAAAAGCAGATTTCACCGTACTGCTGGACAGCGAAAAAACCGTAGCGGAAGAATGGCAGGTACAGATCTATCCCACCAGCTATCTCATCGATACAACCGGGCGCATCCGCTATGTCGCCTTCGGCGCCCTCGACTGGGACGCACCGGATGTCCACCGCGTTATCGAAGAAATGGTGTCAGGAACCTTAATCAAATCAGACTTTACAGACTCCCAATAATCATATTGTCGTGTACTATCCTGCCTTCACAACACAACGATACGTTCAAGCTACAAAGCCATTCATGATGCTAACCAGGGAGGGTTTGCCATGGGAAGGCCGCGACGAGTCGCAACGGGAGGTTTTGTCTATCACGTGCTGAATCGTGCGTCTGCACGTTCACAGATATTTGATTTGCATTCCGATTATCATGCCTTCGAACGAATCCTCATTGACGCACGGATTCGATTCGATATGCGCATACTTGCATTCTGTATTATGCCGAACCACTGGCACCTGGTTCTATGGCCGCGAAGGGACAATGACCTGTCTAGATTTACCGGTTGGCTCACATTGACTCATACGCAGCGTTGGCATGCATACCGCCGAACAACAGGAGAAGGTCATCTGTACCAGGGTCGGTTCAAATCATTTATTGTTGAATCCGACATTCACTTACTGAATGTATGCCGCTACGTTGAGCGCAATGCGCTAAGAGCAAATCTTGTACAACGGGCGGAAGACTGGAGATGGGGCAGCTTGTGGCATCGGCGAAATCGAGCAAACAAACATTCCATACTCCTGGATCCGTGGCCGGTCAGCATACCGGATGACTGGCTCGAACATGTCAACCAGGTGCAAACAACGGAAGAACTGATTGCCCTGCGAAATAGTGTCAATCGGGGGCAGCCTTACGGTAGCCCCGACTGGTTGTCGAATATGGTTGATCGCTACGGCCTCGAATCAACGGTTCGCACCCGGGGACGACCACTGAAATAAAGCAAATAAAAGGTTCCTGACACCTTATTCCGTGTCCAGGACCGAGAGTGAACACCTCTTCTTCAAGCTCCGGCACAAGTAAGCGGCCCTGCTGTACCCAGCCAATATCACTGAGGTCTTTTTGGCATCAGGCACGATCGAGTGTCGCTGCGCCCCCTCGTACATGTTCATCTCACCGGTCTCGATGCGACGCTTGATGTCCTGTGCCTCTTCCTCGGTTTTCAGCACCACCATCTGCACCCGGCGAAACTCGGGCACAGTGAACCTGTGCCGGTTCTCTGCAAAGCACGCCTCCAGTTCTTCATCGGTGGGTGCCATATCCCGGGCAAGCATGGCGCGGTGGATATTAATGAGGCGGCTTTTCCGGTATTCCGCAAGGCGAGCCTGGAATACAGGATCTTCGTTATGACCAGCGGCGCGTGCCTTCTGCGCCATTACGCGGGTGTCGATCTCGCGCTGTAGCGCCTTGAGCCGCGCATCCACCACCATGGCCAGCGGATCCCTGTGGGTCGCAGCAACACCGGCCCCCACGAGGATCCCACGGGTCTCACCCCAGGTAATCTCCTCCCCGCCCGCCTCGGCAACGACCACATCATCGGCACGTTTGTCGTCTCTTGCCTCCTCGAGGTTCTTCTGGAAGATGGTGACTTCTACGCCCTGGCGCAACTGTTCGCATCGCTCAGCCCGTCGCTGCTCGATTTTTTGCTTGCGCAATACCGAGCCGTTCTGCAGGCGGGCATCGGGGGTTAATTCTGTACCAGGTTTGACCGATTCCTTGTAGAAGGTCTCGATCTCTTCGTCGCTTACGGTAACATCGCCGAGCAGATTCTCCAGATAGAGCTCAGCCCGCATGCCTTGCGTGAAATGCCGGATGGCCTGCTGGTATTCCGGTTCCTGGTCCACTCCCTTGCGCAGGGCGTCGAGGTAAATGAGGTTGGCAGAGATCAGCCTGTCGAGCAGGACAAGGCGCACCGTGTCGCGCTACGGGGTCCCCAGGGTATAGAGCTGCCACGGGTGGCTGCTACCCAGGCAGGTATAGACCATGATGCTTCCCAGCGATCATCAATACGCTGCAGGTAACGAATAATCAGGCTATTGTTTTCGGATCTGTCGGAAAATTGGATAATTACAGCGGGAGGAATCAGCGGAAAACGCTGCAGATAAGTACATCTTGTTCAGGCGTACAGGATAAGCGCTGTTGGATAACGAGTACCAGATGTTGACATCATCACAGCATCTTTCACAGACGACGTACTGAATGCTGAATCAGAGCCAGGGATGCACAGTTGCCCGGTTTTCTCAAACCAGTCATTGCATGCAAGCCCGCTGCAAGAGCAACCCGCTCAGTGGACGTAACGTTTACTGTAGCGGAAGCACCTGGCCGATATCTGGCGGTAAAAGTTGTCGACTTCTGTTATGGCTCTATCGAACCGGAAACGGCCCTGTGCAGGTAACGTTCCGTTTTTGTCGAATACTCCGAAGATCAGTACAGAAATTCACACTGTGGGGGGAAGAAATCAACACGGACTCCTAAGCCAGGGCGTATCGCTTGAGCTTGCGGTACAGCGTACGTTCACTGACGCCGAGATCGGTGGCTACCAGACGCCGGTTACCGCTGTGCTTGGCGAGTAATTCTGCAATATGCTTCGCTTCCATGTTGTCCAGACCGTTTCCTTTCTTTGCCGGCTCTTCCGTTTCTTCCTGTGTCTCCTGCCTGTCCGTGGCCCGTCGCCGGTGTGAGACAGCCTGCTTATCTTTCCTGCATTGCAGAAAAGTGGAAATCTGGGGCTTATCGATGACCCCGTTGCTGCAATGGGTCACGGCGCCGTACAGAATGTTTCTCAGCTCCCGGATATTGCCGGGAAAATGATACTGCTGTAACAGCTTGATCGCATCGCTTGTGAGACTGTACTTATGTTCGCGGGTCGCCTTGCTCAATTGACCGAGAAGGGCATCCGCTAGATCCGGGATATCCTGCAGGCGCGCCCGCAAGGCGGGCAGCTGGATCGGAATACAGGCCACTCGGTAGTACAGATCTTCCCGGAAACTGTGATCGGTGATGGCGTTGAGCAGTGAACGATTGGTCGCGCAAACCACGCGAACATCGGTTTTCAGCGTCCGGTTGCTTCCCACCCGCCGGAATTCACCGGTCTCCAGCACCCGCAGCAGCTTGGTCTGCAGGGTCGTTGTCATCTCGCCGATCTCATCCAGAAACAGGGTGCCGCCATCGGCCATCTCCAGCAGACCCTCCTTTTTATTCACGCTGCTGGTAAAGGCACCACGTTCGTGCCCAAAGACCTCGCTTTCGAACAGTGATTCGGTCAGCACCGTACAGTCCAGCGTCAGAAAGGCACCTTCCCGGCGAGGAGAATGATTGTGAATGAACCGTGCCGCAAGTTCCTTGCCGGTGCCCGTCTCTCCGGTCAACAGAACCGGCGATGCGGATGCAGCCGCCAGCCTGAGCTTTTCCACTGTGGACAGGAATTCCTTTGACTTGCCGACCATGCGGACCGTGCCTACATGACATTCACCCGGAGTGGACAATTCACGCACCATCTCGCCCATGTACATCTCACCCTCCGAGTTGTACAGCGGATATGCCTTGACACGGACCCGGTGGACTCCCCCCGCACTGTCATAATGCACGTGCAGGCAGGTATAAGGCTTGCCTTCACCATAGACCTGGTCGTGCGGACAATCCTCGCCGCACTCGGAGCAGGGCGCTTCATTGTTATGGCTTGTCTTGTAACAGTGCTCGCCGATCGCCCGCTCGCGGTCGATACCATATGCCTTCACGAAGGCATCATTGATGGCAACGATGCGATAATCCTTGTCGATGACCATGAAGGGTTCTTCATGCGTTTCAACGACAGATTGCAAATCGACGGTTTGTTTCATTCTTGTTTACCTCAACTGGGTAGCCTCTGAGCCCGGATTCCCCGGGACTCCCCCACACCTCCATTGAGTATACGTGGTATTACTTATAACAGATATTTTTTAACGAGCTTTTGATCTCTGTCATGCCAGTATAGATTAACTGACATGTCTCTGCCATTTTTGTCAGTATGTATGACAGACAGCACGCAAAGAGTGGAAAGTCATGACCCAACTTACTAATAAACAGTCAATTATGCATTGACCTTATTTTTACCTTTCTGGGCAAATGGCAGAAAACATGACAGGATACTGCCCTTGGCCTCTCCAAAATCATCGTAGCGCCGGCTTTCAGTCGAAAAAAAGGCCCGCTCCGTAGAGCGGGCCGGTAAGCCGGTACAATGGTGGGTGTACCGGACTAACAGGCTGGATCTTTTCCGCAGTCTTTCTTGTCGGCGCAATCGGTCTTGCCGTCGCCATCATTGTCGATGCCGTCGTTACAGACCTCGGGTTCTCCTCCACCACCTCCGTTAGTGCATGCTGGATCCCGCCGGCAATCGCGATCTTCGCAATCGGCCCTGCCGTCGCCATCATTATCGATGCCGTCGGTGCAGATCTCGGGGTCACCACCACCACCGCCGGTGCAGGCCGGGTCACCATTGCAGTCCTTCTTGTCCGCGCAGTCGACCTTGTTGTCGCCATCGTTGTCGATGCCGTCGTCGCAGATCTCGGGCTCGCTGCCGGTCTGGCAGACCGGTGCGTTGGTGCACTCATTATCGTCGCAGTGCGCATTGTTGTCGCAGTCATTATCGACGACATCATCAGAAATCTCTGCGTCACCCGGGTTGATAGCGGCATTGTTGTAATCACAGTCAACCGCACCACAGCTGCCACCTTCCGTTGCAAAGCCGTCACCGTCATTGTCGGTACACACCGTTCCCGGGCAGAAATAGGTCGGGTCATATCCCGAATCACGGTATCCCGCACCATCAGGCGTCAGCGGACCACCACCACCCGGATCCTCATGACACAGATCGCAGTCATAGCTTGTGCTGCAGGTCTCATTCACGCTGTTCAGATAGGATCTCTTGGCCTGTGCCGGACCAGTCATCACGACGGCGGCCAGGATCACAATAACGAGATAAAAAAAGTTCGGTTCATGTTGTCACCACCCCCCAAAGAGTTAACGAAAAATGACCGGGTTCATGCAGGCCATGCAAACTGGTAAAAAACATGTGTGCCGGTGATCTATCTATAGCAACAACCGTACCAGAAAAATTCATCCGTTAAGTCATTGATCCTCTGTCTGCATCAAAGCTTGCAGAAAAACCTTATGACAATTTTGTCAGGAAATAGATGTCAGATCTGTCATGTGCGTCATGACAGGTTCATGCATTCACCCGGTCAGGCAACCTGATTTGTACATACCGTTAGCATGGTATTTCTGATACCTGTTAATTTCCGGCACCTGACTGGTTGCAATCACTTGCACCACAAAGGCCATTGCCAGTCAGGCACCATCGAGGCTATATTGAAGCGATAAAAATGATCAGCGGAAAGCAGGCCGCGAATCAGCCAGAGCCACTCCAGTTGTTTCCAAATGCCCGGCACAAGCATACGCTACATAATCGCGACGAAGCATCGCTCCCGCAGTACCAGACAAGGTACGAAGTTAATGTAAAGACTGTTTTGAGGAGAAACAGAGAGATGATGAACAATCATTCACACTTTGAAATACTAATCAGATTAACGCGCTTGTTCAGGATTTTTCCATCTCTGGCATTGGCAGGTATTTTCATGCTGTCGATCACATCAGCCCTGGCGGAGGAGACAGCCGGCACAACAACCATCACCAACGATCAGATGGATGCGATCCTGCTCGAACTCAAGGAGATTCGCAAGGTATTGCAGAAGATCGAAAAGCAGGGTGGAACACGCGCCGCGCAGAAACCCTCCAGGCCAACCACCGCCAGCATCTCTATTGAAGGACGGCCGGTTATGGGATCCGCGGACGCCCCGGTCACCGTTGTCGAGTTCGCCGACTACCAGTGTCCGTATTGTCTCCGGTTTATCAAAACAACCTTCCCCCAACTGAAAAAGAAATATATCGATACTGGCAAGGTGCGCTGGGTAGCCCTGAATCTGCCGCTCGCATTCCACAAGGATGCACGCAAGGCGGCGCAGGGCGCTTTGTGCGCAGGAGAGCAGGACAAATTCTGGGAGATGCGGGAGACCCTGTTCAAGAATCCGAAGAAACTCAGTGTCGAAGACATGAGTGGTTATGCCGGCGACCTGTCCCTGGACATTCCCGCCTTCGAGGCCTGCCTGAACAGTGAGCGGCACCTGGCCGAGATCGACAAGGATGCACAGGACGCCAAGTCGGTACGCCTGACAGGCACACCCAGTTTTGTCATTGGCAAGCTCAATGGCAACACCGTATCCGGAAACGTTGTGATCGGGGCGCAACCACTCAATGTGTTCGAATCCAGTATCAAGAAGGCGCTGGACAAGTAAGGTGTCAGGAACCTTTTCTTGCGTTAAAGGTTCCTGACACCTTTAACGCCGCGCCATGCCGCGCCCCTTCCACCACAGGTACAACACCGGGATCAGCAGCATGGAGACTAGCGGCGCGGTGATCATGCCCCCTACCATCGGTGCGGCAACCCTGCGCATGACCTCGGAACCGGTACCGGAACCCAACATGATGGGCAGCAGACCGGCGATGATGACGGCGGCCGTCATGGCCTTGGGACGAACCCGCTGCACGGCGCCCTCGGTCAGCGCGACACACAGCTTCGCGCGCGTGTCCGGGTGGTGGCGTTTCACAGCCTCGTCGAGATACACCATCATCACCACGCCGAACTCCGCCGCCACACCGGCCAACGCGATGAAACCCACCGCAACGGCCACCGACAGGTCGTAGCCCAGCCAGTAGACCAGCCAGAATCCCCCCACCAGCGAGAGCGGCACGGCGGCCATCACCATCAGGGCCTGGACGAAGTTACGGAAACTCATGTACAGCAGCAGCAGGATGATCACCAGCGTCAGCGGAACGATCCAGGTCAGCCGCTCCTCGGCGCGCTGCATGTACTCGTACTGCCCGGACCAGGTCAGGGTATAACCCGGCGGCAGGATAACACCCTCGGCCACGGCCTGACGGGCAGCCTCGATATAGGAACCCAGGTCACGACCGTGGATGGTCACATATACCCGCCCGTTCAAGCGCGCATCCTCGCTGCGGATCACTGGTGGACCATCCAGGAGGCGGACCTCGGC
>JARFQV010000030.1 GCA_029287615.1 Pseudomonadota bacterium
CCATTGGCCAGAACCCGGTATCGGTTGCCTTTGCGGCCGTGAGTCTTGCCCGGCAGATATTCAGCGACCTGAACAAGCATACCGCGCTCGTGATCGGTGCCGGTGAAACCATCGAACTGGCTGCACGCCATTTGCATGACCAGGATCTGGGGAGGATGATCGTTGCCAACCGCACCGTGGAACGCGCCCATAACCTTGCCGCGAGATTCGACGGCTACGGGATTTCCCTGGATGAAATCCCCGCTCACCTGGCGGAAGCTGATATTGTCATCTCCTCGACGGGCAGCCCGGATATCATCCTGAGCCAGAAAAGCGTCCGGAAGGCCCTCCGGAGCAGGAAACACCGCCCGGTTTTCATGGTGGATATCGCGGTGCCGGTCGATATTGATCCGAAAGTGGCCAAGCTGGATGACGTATATCTGTATACGGTGGACGACCTGCGGGATGTGATTGATGAAAATATGAAATCCCGACAGGAGGCAGCAAACCAGGCCGAAGAGCTGATCGATGTCCAGGTCGAGCGCTTTATGGGCTGGCTGCGGTCCCTGGATGCGGTCTCGACCATCCGCGAGTATCGGGATCTGGCCGAAAGCATTGGCGCAGAGACACTCGCACGGGCCCGCAAGCAGCTGGCCGGTGGCAAGGATCCGGAACAGGTGCTCGGTATTCTTGCCCATACCCTGGTCCACAAGCTGATTCACGAACCCAGCGTCAACATGCGCCAGGCGGGCTTCGATGGACGCAAGGACCTGATCCGGGCGGCGCGTACCCTCTTCAATCTCAAAGATGACTGACCGGCATGGCCGTACGATAGGGATGAAACCAGCGTGAAGACCTCCATTACCCGGAAACTGGAAAATCTCGAGGAACGCTTCGTGGAGGTGGAGGCGATGCTCGCCGACCCGCAGATCATCTCCGACCAGGATCAGTTCCAGAAGCTGTCCCGGGAATACGCCCGGTTGAATCCGGTCATCATCCAGTTCAAGGCCTATCAGGAAGCCAGCAGCGATGTCGAGGCGGCACAGGAAATGCTCAATGACCCGGATACCGAGCTGCGTTCGATGGCCAACGATGAAATCGCCATCGCAAGCAGTCGCACCGCGGAGCTGGAAGCCGAACTGCAGAAACTGCTGCTACCCAGGGACCCGAACGACGACAGCAATATCTTCCTGGAGATCCGGGCCGGTACCGGCGGTGACGAGGCCGCAATCTTTGCCGGCGACCTGTTTCGCATGTACTCGCGCTATGCCGAGTCCAGACAATGGGCCGTGGAGATCCTGAGCGAAAGCGGCGGCGAGCATGGCGGCTACAAGGAGATCATTGCGAGGATCGTGGGGCACGGGGCCTACTCCCGGCTCAAGTTCGAATCCGGCGCACACCGGGTGCAAAGGGTGCCGGAGACTGAATCCCAGGGCCGAATACACACCTCGGCCGCCACCGTGGCTATCTTGCCGGAAAGCGACCAGATCGAGACCGTCGATATCAATCCCTCCGATTTGAGAGTAGATACCTACCGTGCCTCGGGGGCCGGCGGGCAGCATGTCAACAAGACCGACTCCGCCGTGCGCCTCACCCACCTGCCCACCGGGATTGTCGTGGAGTGCCAGGACGAGCGTTCCCAGCACAAGAACCGGGCCCGTGCCATGTCACTGCTGGCCGCCAGGATGCTGGCAACCGAAAAGGAAAAACAAATGGCGGAACAGACCGAGACCCGCCGAAATCTGGTCGGCAGCGGTGACCGGTCCGAGCGAATCCGTACCTACAACTTCCCGCAGGGGAGGATCACTGATCATCGCATCAACCTGACCCTCTACAAGCTGGAGGAAATCACTGCCGGCAACCTGGATCTGCTGATTGATCCCTTGATCAGCGAGGACCAGGCTGACCAGCTGGCCGAACTGAATGAACAGTAACACCGCGGACACCGGAACCACCATCGGGCAATTGCTCGACGAGGCCACCAAACGGCTCTCGGCATCCCGTGGCGGCGCCCGCCTGGATGCGGAAGTCCTGCTGGCGCGCATCCTGGGCAAACCACGAAGCCACCTCTATGCGTGGCCGGAACGGGAGGTCGGGCCCGATGAACTGCGGGATTTCAGGGCGATCCTGCACCGGCGCCTGGAAGGGGTACCCGTCGCATACCTGACCGGGCATCGTGAATTCTGGTCCCTGCCACTTCAAGTCACGCCGGAAACGCTGATTCCACGCCCGGAGACCGAGACCCTGGTTGAACTCGCCCTGGAACGCATACCGCCCGACACGCCATGGAGAATCGCCGATCTGGGTACCGGGACGGGGGCGATCGCCCTTGCCATTTCCCGGGAACGGCCCTTGTGCCGGATCATTGCCACGGACATATCCGGCAAGGCCCTGGCGATCGCGGCATCCAATGCGGCTCTGCTCGCGCTGTATAACATGCGCTTCATACAGGGTAACTGGCTGGAGGCCCTGGACAGGGGCACATTCGATATGATCCTCAGCAATCCACCCTATATCGCGGACTCCGATCCCCACCTGCAACGGGGGGATGTTGCCTTTGAACCCCGACGGGCACTCGTCTCCGGAGCGGATGGCCTGGACGATGTACGCACGATTGTACGGGACGCCAGAATGGCATTGCGTCCAGGAGGCTGGCTGCTCCTCGAACATGGACATGACCAGCGCCGGGGCGTCCTCGAACTGCTCCGCAAGCACGACTACCAGTCGATTTCCGGCTTCTCCGATGCAGCGGGTATCGATCGGGTTGTTGCCGGCAGGACCTGAAATCCCGTAGAAAAATGCTTGATTTCTTCATAGGGAGGGATAGGATGGTGGCATGGTGAACGAGGGTAGTGAACACATCAAAAATCGCACCATCACCTTCACCGGCCCCCACACAGAGGCGGATCAGGCCCAGACGGCCACCCAACTGCTGCGTGACCTGGACGGGGTAGTCGATGTGCATGCCTCGAATCCGCTCTGCCTGGAAATCCGTTATGACCTGTCGAGAATCAGCCGGCAGATCATCGAAGAGCTGTTACAGGAGGTGGGTTTTCACCTGGACAACGGTCTACTCGCAAAACTGAAGCGGGCACTGCATTACTACACCGAGTGCATCGAACGCGAAAACCACGGCTATGAACACGACCAGGCACACAATACCAGGGACGTATTCATCAAGCGCTACCTGCGCCGTCCGCATGGCTGCCGTGATGGTCGGCCGGATTACTGGCGGCGTTACCTCTGAATCGCAATCACATTGAACGACGATCAGCTGCTTCGGTACAGCAGACAGATCATGCTGCCTGCATTCGGCTTCGAGGGTCAGGAGCGGCTGCTTGCCTCCAGAGTGCTGCTGGTTGGCGCCGGGGGGCTGGGCTCGTCTGCGGGCCTGTATCTGGCGGCAGCCGGTATCGGTCACCTGGCAATCGCCGATCATGATCAGGTCGATCTCTCCAACCTGCAACGCCAGATCCTGCATCAGCACGGGGACCTTGGCCGCCGGAAGGTGGAATCTGCCAGGGAATCACTACGGGCGCTGAATCCCGATGTCCGCGTCACGCCCATTGACGAGCGCCTTGCAGGCGCGAGACTCGACGAGCAGGTGCAACTGGCGGACGCGGTGGTCGACGCCAGTGACAATTTCGAGACCCGTTTCGCCATCAATGAGGCATGCGTCCGCTACCGGACTCCGCTCATCTCCGGTGCGGCGATCCGCATGGAGGCTCAGGTGGCCGTATTCCTCCCGGACAAGGTGGAAAGCCCCTGTTATCGCTGCCTGTACCGCGAGGGGGAGGAAACGGAACAGACCTGCGCCGAAAACGGGGTACTCGCCCCTGTGGTGGGGATCATCGGCAGCCTGCAGGCACTGGAGGCCATCAAGGTCTTGCTGGATCTGGGTGAGATTCTCTGTGGCCGCCTGCTGGTATTCGACGGCATGACCATGCAGTGGCGTTCAATCAGGCTACGAAGGGATACTGCCTGCCCCGTG
>JARFQV010000144.1 GCA_029287615.1 Pseudomonadota bacterium
CGTATAAATCCCCCCATCCAGATACGATTGAAGCGACGGCTCAGGCTGGCCAGCGCCAGTGTGCCGCTGTAGCCGCCGGAAGCACTGTAGGCAGACCGGGATACCGTTGCATACTGCGGATCTACAGCATAGTAATAGGCATGGTACTTCCCGCTGCCAAACAGTGGACCCAGGCTCAGACCTGCATCCCATGCTCCGAACACGTCCTCGCTTTCCAGTTTCAGGTGCGGATTGAAAATCCAGCCAGCCTGTTCGGTGCTACCCAGGTCTGTCGCGATAACAGACCGAATTGGCAGCCTCATTTTCAGGCTGTGTTGACCTGTCAGTCTGGCAAGCAGGATATTCAGCGAGGGCCCAATCTCAACAGTTGGATCAAGGTCAGGCATGCCCTCTCTGGCGTTGCTGTCATCACTGCTTACCGGTACTGATGCATTAAGGCTAATATTGATCTGCACGCGATCTGTGTCGAACAACCGTGCTCGCAGTCCCTCGCGGTCCACCCTCAGGTAATCACCGCGATAAACAATGTAAGGAAACGGCAGCAGATAATGCTGCTGATCTTCCGACCCCCGGTAGGCCGGAAAAGTGGACGGAAACAGTCCAACACCCATCTCCCAAAGGGGCAATTCCCGTGATATCCCAACTGTTCCCTGAAGAGTTAGTAGAGTAGCCAGCAAGAGCCGTATCACCGTCAAATCCTTATATCTTCCATAAGATGCGTTAATCATCTCTGATCTGCCAGACGAGCACCACTGTTGGTGATCCGGCCGAGGGAGACCGGGATTAGTTGGGGGGCGGTGAAACCTGAATGCCTGCTTTCAACAGGCGACAATCTGCCTTAACAGAACAGACATTCAGCGCGAACAAAAACGGCGACCAAAGAAGGAACGAAAGCCGCCGTATAAAAGATAGCCATGCGGCCATCGAGAGGTTCTTGGAGCTGTTACCAGCATATTCAGTTTTACTGCGCATGTGCTGGACAGGATCAGCTGTTACTGACTTGCCGCCGGTGCAGCGTGGAGCAACAGGGGCAACGGGGCGCCGCAAGGGGTACCGTAACCGTAGGGAGCACCATAATCGTAAGGACCGTAACCATAGCCGGGACCCCAACCACCCCATGCATGTGCGGATGTAACCGGAAGGGTGACCAAGGCACCAAGTGCGGCAGCTGCCAGTGTGAGTTTTAATGTTTTCATTGATAATTCCTCTGCTTGTTGATGACTGTTTCGTGAACCCGTTAAGTGTTTGCCAGCCTTATTAATTTTTGACTGAACGTCGGGGGCTACACCAGGCAGGCATATATCACCAAACGCTAAACTTCCACGTTGCGGTGGTGTTGCGGAAGGAAGCGCAACATCCGTCACGTTGATCCTGCAGGGGAAACGGCTGCCGTTGTGCATGTCGCGGAAAATTCCGGAGGCTGGGCCCGCTCACCGGCTGTTCAGTGGGCGGATCGCCCCGGGCAACGGCCGGGATGACCTGGAGAATCAACAATCAATGATTTCCAGTATTTGAAGTGGCTAACTGTCTGAGATCTGGACAGAACTTGCCGTTCCCCCGGGTGCGGTGTACTGGGAAAATGTACTGTTTTCAGACATTCAGGTGTTAGAGCAGGTTGCCTGGAAAACCTTACCTCCAGGACGAAGGTAGATATATCAGTTAGTGAGTATCTGTAAAATACTATCAGGCATAGTGTGCTGAGAAATATGCGTCACAAAATCACTTTCCGTTATTAGCGAATAACAATATTTGCTACAATTTCCTTTTCGTGCAGTGAAATCCCTAGGGAAAGCAGATGATTGATTTTCATATTAAAAATTCGATGTGGTGGCTCATGATTGCCTTTTTGGCTGCTGGCCTTTTCTCGGGCTGTGCATCAGACCAGGTTCATTCCACGGCTCACCATTCTGCTATAGCACTGAACAATGGTGAACTTGAAACCCATGGGCTGGCCTTTATAACTCCGTCAACAGTTACCGGACAGGAAGAGGATAAACAGACACTGGCGTTCATATTCGCCGAGGTTATGAATGATGTACGACCCGATATAGAAATTGTGCCTCTGCCACAGACCCTGAGTGCTATTAACAAGGCTGGATTCGCCGATAACTACAAAGCGATGTATGTCGATTATGGAGATACCGGCATTTTCAGGCAGGATATTCTAAAAGAGGTCGGCGAGGTGACCGGAGTACGCTACCTGGCGCAGCTGAAACTTTCTAATTTCAGTCAACACTCGAGAGGCCGTTTTAGTGCGTTAGGTCTTCGACTGCTACAGACCAAGGAAGCCAATATCAGGATGTTCTTGCAAATCTGGAACAGTGTTGATGGGTCTATTGTCTGGGAAGGCACGGAAGAAGTTACCTATGCATGGGACAGCGGTTCAGCAGAGCCGGTTACCTTCAGGATTATTGTCGAGGCAACAGCCCGGAACCTGGTCGGCCTTCTGCCATAGCCGGTAAATCGAGGCAAAAATATATATTCGTGGTAGATTTTAGATATAGCATCCTCTATTGGTTCATAGACAGAGTATGATTTCTCGTCGGAAACGTGTGGCCGGTACGGTCGCCGCTCGATCCAACACCAACAGGGGGTGAATCATGAGGGATGCAAAATCGCGCACTATAACTCATTCCTGAGCGTTGCACCCTTGATCACATTGTCGGGAAGCTTGTCTGGAGATGGGTATATCTGAACATACTTGATGCTGGTATGAGGAATTACAAACAGGGAACCATCCGCCTCGACAACAAATTGCTGGCTACTTAGTACTTCCCTGATCTTCCTGGCGACACTGGAATCATCTGTTTGCTTGGGGAAAATAAAGGAAATTTCAGTGGAGTCATTGAAATGAATCACCAGTGCCCGGTTTTCGATCATTTGAATCCCCTGGTGCGCCATATGGATATTTGAACGATTAACGGTACACGACGCCTCCACTATCTTCAATAATTTCGATAACCAACCAACAAGCCAAAGACAATCCTGCATTTCCATACCGGGATAGGAGAAACGCCATTCCGGATCAGCGGGCAATGGTGAAGGCTCGCACATTGACCCATAGGAATCATTGCCCCAAAGCGAGTCTCACGGTTTCCATGTTGGCGGCTGTTTTCTGATTGCGCGACACTATGTCGTACTCTTCCCCTGCAGAACTTTTGATCTCTCTCAATACATATTATTCACGTTTATGCCAGAGTTCGACCTGGGATAACAGCACGCCAGGAAGTAGTGATAACGCTACGTGATAAGGAGATAGATATGTTGAAACACCTGCTTGCAACCATCACACTCGCAACCGCTGTAAGCTTTGCCGGCCCGGCCTGGTCGTACGATGCTGAAATGGCAGCGAGCTATGCAAGGTTATTCGCACCCGTGAAAGGCGCGGGAGCGGGTAAGGCTCTGCATCTGATGAAACCGGATGCGTTCCTGAATAAAGTGAATGCAAAAGAACCCCTTGTCACTCTGGATGTCCGCACACCTGCCGAGGTCGGTGTCTTTACCACGATAATGCCGGGTTCATTAGCGATTCCTGTAAATGAGTTATTTTCTGAGGACAATTTAGCTCGTATCCCGACAGACAAGACCGTGGTCGTACTGTGCAAGTCCGGCACAAGGGCAACTGCTGCTGGAACCGCCCTTCGTCACATCGGCTTTGAGAATGTCTATATTCTCAAGGGTGGGTTCAAGGCGCTGACTGGTTACCTGGGGCCAAAAGAGGCAAATGCAACTCCTGCACCACAACCTGTACAGCAACCTAGACCGCAATCTAAATCAACCTTTCCATTACCACCACATCCATCGGGCAGGTATCCAGCACCGGTACCATTCCCGCGACGACCTGCATGGTAAGCTTCAATGCAGATACGCAGCAAGCTACAGCCCGGCGGTGATCTCCACCGGCTGTGCCAGGGCGCTCAACCCGGCTAATGCCCTGTCAATCCAGTGGCATGATGCCGGGTATCGGGTAAGACCAGGGATGCTCTGATTAATTCGTCATGCCGGCGGGGCCTGTGCCGGACTTGATCCGGTAGCCGGCATCCAACACATTGAAAACCCTGGATCCCGGCATGCGCCGGGATGACGATACAGGAATTAATCAGGGTTTCCCCAGGCTGATGTGACTGGTGGCCTATTGTTTATATGAATGTCTT
>JARFQV010000188.1 GCA_029287615.1 Pseudomonadota bacterium
TGCGCCGGGTGGTGTGCAACATCTTGGTTCTGGCAGTCAGTTTATCGAAATCATTCCACTCGTTTTCAAAGAAACCAATGGTTTCACGGTCTTCCAGGCGCAGGCATATCCATGGCATGTAGTCCCGCTTGAATTCGAACAGCTCCTTGAATTGTTCCTCTGCATGCCAGTGCGTCAGTTTCGCGCAATCGAGCAGCATAACGCTGCTGGCCAGGCAGCGATCGATGATCCCCTTGGGACCGGAGCGGGGGCGGCACATAATGGCCTTTCCCTGCATATCGCGCGAGAGCAGTTCCCATACATCAGCGACGGCAAAGATATCAGGATCGATAACCACGGCCCTGCCTTTGTAGCCCATCAGTTCGGGGGGCATGAAACGGGTGGGTGTGAATGACTGAAGATCATCATTCAGCCAGGTGCGCTTCACCCCGTCGCGAAGATAAAGCTGACCCTCACGGGCCTCGAAGAAGGGATAGTCCTTCATATGAATGATACGGACATCAAACTTGTCGGTATTCACCGAGTTGCGTCTAAGCGCATATTCCGCGACCAGGGCACCGACTATCTGCTTGTGATTGGTCTGAATAAAGACGCAATGATCCATAACCCGCTTCTCCGGAAAACCTGTGCCGTGTGCCTTGAATTCTATCCCATCCATCCCGTTTACCTCAATGTGGTAATTGAAGAGCGCAAGAAACCGGAACGGCGAGCGTAGTGCTGGGCTGGAGTCGAAAAGTTAAATATAGACTAGTGAAAACAAATGGTTGTGATTTATCAAGTGGATGGACTTATCTCCGGAGGATGACCAGAACAGGCATCTGGGGTCCGGATTGATGACGTTTGTGTATAGTACCTGCCTACACGAGCAAGGGGATTCCGGTACGTTGATGTACAACAGACTCGGTCGTATAAATGTTTCGGTATTTTTCATGCAGGTACCGGATGATCATGATATCCGTATCCGTATGCTTGCTTCCCAGGGAACCGCGCTCCGTGATTTCCGGGTTGTGTGCATAGGCATGGGTCAGTTCAAAGCTGAAACCGCTCATGATGTACCGGTCAAAATGATAACGAGCTAACCCGACGGCAAGTGTAATGATGCCAGATGAGGGTTGTTTCAGCTTGAGCCTGTCCATGATTTGATCGTCATGGTCGCACAGGCTGGCGATCGTGTCGTGATAGAAACTCCATGGCATGTTGGCAAAGCTTTGGTAGTGAAAGGGCAATGAACGCAATATGAATCTGAAATAGAGGGGGCCGGTTTTCAATCGTTTTGTGTGTTGGATAATACCCTTGATCCCTTTTTTCCTGACAGGGGGCCTTGGAAAGAAATACAGGGTGTCGGTTTTGAGTCCCGACAGGGCGTTAAGAGATTGCTTGCCTGATTCAATGCCGGAGGTGAGTATCGCGGACATGACCGTAAAGGTCGGAACCGGCATACCGTGCCTTGCTGCAGAATAGCCCGATGCATTCGCACAGGCGACGGCATCATATGCATCCGCAGTCGGCAGGGACGGATCCGGTTTCGAGCCCAGTATCAGTAGCGTGTTCATCGTGATCAGGTAACAGGGATTGCGATACTATACATCCCGAAGTGTGTCTGTGGCAGTGATGGCATATCCCGGATAAGCTGCCGATTCAAGACCGAAAAACGGGAGTATCAAAAGTGAAGGTTGCCCCAGACCGGGCAAATCTGCAGAATATACTAAAGGAATGTATTTTAAGGTATTGAAATAAAAGACATTGCTATGCAATTTAGTACGCTGGCTGATAGTGGAATTGGTATTACAAGGGATGAGTTTGCCGACCTGTTCGAGCCCTTCGTCGCGCGTCAATTCAGAGGTGATGATCCGGTATGGGTCGCCGATATCAGCCGGCGCAAAAGAAAGATCCTCAAAAAGTATATCCGCAGCCTCTTGCTGGGCTGGTTGCCTGCCTATCAGAGGAACCAGGTTGCCGTCATCAAGGAATATTCCAGGGCATGGCATATCAACGGTTATTCCCAATACAATCTGGAGCAGCCGTTACACAGGCTGGGTCCCTGGGTAAATAACGGCGAGCACATGTTCGCGAGTGATCTCGGTGCGACCCGGGTGCGTCAGTTACTGCTGATTCGGATCATCGAAATGCTGAAGCCCCGAAATGTACTCGAGGTAGGCTGTGGTAACGGCATCAATCTGTTGTTGCTCGCCGGACGGTTTCCGGAAATTCGATTTAGCGGTCTTGAGCTAACCAGGGAGGGGAATCAGGCGGCACTGGAATTCCAGAAACTGCGGCACCTGCCAAGGTCTTTGCAGGAATATGCACCACTGGCCATTCATGATACCACGGCCTTTCGCGGTATCAGGTTCAGGCAGGGCAATGCGGCAGACATGCAATTCCGGTCCGGTGAATTTGACCTCGTATATACAGTCCTGGCGCTGGAGCAGATGGAAAGGATCCGTGATCAGGCACTGGCGGAAATTTCACGGGTGACCCGCCGCTATACACTCATGATGGAACCTTTCCGTGACGTGAATGACCATGGCTGGCAACGGCTCAATACCATCCAGCGCGACTATTTTCGTGGTTTTATCGATGATCTTGAAAAATTCGGCCTGGACCCGATACTTGCCCTGCATGATTTCCCGCAGGAGTTATTTTTGAAGGCCGTAATTGTCCTGTCCGAAAGGCAGGGCCTCAGCTCTACCGATCATTGAAAACTGCCATACCACCGTATTTTTGCGATTTGCAGATTGCAAGTCCTCGCCGGCCCCGTTTTGCAGACAGGCCGCATTTCCATACCGGGTGCGTGTTGATTGCCTTGCCGGGATGACGGTAGCTCACCGGTAAATGTCAGTGTTTACTACAGTCGGCAGACAGCTTGCCGATAGGGGCGTCAGGTGTGGGTCATAATTCGAGTAGGCCGGGCATGTTCAGTCTGATATACTCCGCAACCCACTTTAATATACTCTAGCAAACACAAGCAGGTTATTCGTTCATTATGTTGATTCTCGGGATTTCTTCCTACTACCACGACAGCGCAGCAGCCTTGCTGAAAGATGGTCGTATATCCGGTGCTGCTCAGGAAGAGCGGTTCACCCGTAAAAAGCATGATGCCGGGTTTCCGGCCAATGCCCTGCAATATTGCCTCTCGGAGGCAGGCGCAAATCTCCAGGATGTCGATTACATCGTTTTTTATGACAAGCCACTGGTGAAATTCGAACGCCTGCTGGAAACCTACCTATCCTATGCCCCCCAGGGGATCCGCTCCTTCATAGCTGCCATGCCGGTCTGGCTGAAGGAAAAGCTCTACCTGAAAAAAGTCTTGAAACACGAGTTTTCCAGGATTAGCGGTGTCAGCGAAAAAGATTTACCCCCCCTGTTGTTTAATGAACATCACCGTTCACATGCCGCATCTGCCTTTTTCCCCAGTCCGTTTGAGCGGGCTGCGGTTATGTGTCTCGATGGAGTCGGAGAGTGGGCGACCAGTTCCGTCTGGATGGGCGAAGGCAGTACCCTGACGCCGGAATGGGAAATCGATTTTCCGCATTCGCTGGGTCTGCTTTATTCGGCATTCACCTATTACACCGGTTTCAAGGTCAATTCAGGTGAGTACAAGCTGATGGGGCTGGCGCCATACGGAGAGCCCAAATATGCCGACCTGATCCTCGATAACCTGCTGGACCTGAAAGACGATGGTACCTTCCGCCTGGACATGAGCTATTTCAATTATGCTACCGGCCTGACCATGACCAATAGCAAGTTCGATGCGCTGTTTGACGGGAAACCGCGTACAGCAGAATCCAGGATCTCTCAGAAAGAGATGGATATTGCCCGCTCCATCCAGGTGGTAACCGAGGAAATTATTCTCAGGCTCGCGAGGACCGTTCAGCGCGAGCTGGATGTCGAAAACCTCTGCCTGGCAGGGGGGGTCGCGCTCAATTGCGTGGCCAACGGGCGCCTGTTGCGGGAAGGACCATTTAAGGATATCTGGATTCAGCCCGCCGCTGGTGATGCGGGCGGGGCACTGGGCGCCGCTTACAGTGCGTGGCATGAATATCTGGGCAATGGCAGGCTGGTAAATGGCAGTGATTCGATGCGGGGATCCTATCTCGGACCCAGGCACAAGGATGAGGATATCAGCAGCTATCTGGATTCCGTGGGTGCAAAATACCAGCGCCTCGACGAAGCGGAACTGTATCCGAAACTGGCCGAGATCCTGGAACAGGAGAATGTCGTTGGCTGGTTTCAGGGGCGTATGGAATTTGGCCCCCGCGCGCTCGGGGGGCGCTCCATTATCGGTGATCCCCGTAGCAAGAAGATGCAGTCGGTAATGAACCTGAAAATCAAGTATCGCGAATCGTTTCGCCCCTTCGCACCCGCAGTCAAGGCCGATAAGGTAAGAGACTGGTTCGAGATTGACCATCCAAGCCCGTACATGCTGCTTGTGGCCAATGTCCAGGAAGACAAGCGCATCGCCATGACACCCGAGCAGCAGAAACTCTTTGGCATCGAAAAGCTGAATATACAACGCTCGGAAGTACCGGCCATTACCCACGTGGACTACTCGGCCAGGATTCAGACCGTGCATGAGGAGACCAATCCGCGTTTCCATGCATTACTGGATGCGTTTGAGTCCCGTACCGGCTGTCCGGTGCTGGTCAATACCTCATTCAATGTCCGGGGAGAACCAATAGTCTGTACGCCCGAGGATGCTTATCGCTGCTTTATGAGAACAGAAATGGATTATCTGGTACTGGAAGATTACCTGCTGGCAAAGAAGGATCAGCCGGAGTGGGAAAAGGACGATTCCTGGCAACAGGAATTTGAACTGGATTGATCATATGATTCACGAAATACCCGAACTCGATGCGCGTGGCCTGCGCAGCTTTGCCTTCAAGATGAGTATCGTTATTGCCATACTCTTTGGCGGTATTCTTCCCTGGTTGTTCAATTTCAATTACCCGGTGTGGCCGTGGGTTGTCGCAGCAGTGCTGGTCCTCTGGGGATTGCTCGCACCGAAGACATTGAATCCTGTTTATCATGGCTGGATGAAGGTCGGCATAGCGGTGGGCTGGTTCAATTCCAGGGTGATCCTTGGTTTTATGTTCTATGTCATCATTCTGCCGGTCGCCTTGATATTGCGTTTACTGGGTAAAGACCCGATGGCACGCCAGATTCATACAGAGGAAAAAAGCTATCGTGTTACCAGCAAGGTGACACCTCCGAAACAGATGGAGAAACCATACTGATGCTAGAATTACTGAAAGATCTATGGGGATTCATGAAGGAGCGCAAGAAGTTCTGGCTTGCCCCGATCATTATTGTGCTGGTGTTGCTTGGCGGACTCTTGATCCTGGCACAGGGATCCGCGGTCGCACCATTTATCTACACGCTGTTCTGATCTGCTGTCAGCTTCGGTGCGGGAACCTCTCTGGCTTGACCCTGAGCCAGGGAGGTTCCAGGTACATCCATGCGAAACCAGCGGCTACTCATCCCAAACCCGTAACGGGGTCTTCCTGCCAGATACCTGATCACCTCTTTGCGTCATTATCCCGGCCAGGGGATCGATCGGGGGGCGCCTGCCTGCTTTTGGATAATCGAGGCTATCGGGAATTGTCACCTGATTCGGATCGCTCGAATTCGGAATACTTGCCGTCCCAGCGCTGCATGTTTTTTCGCGCGTCCTGTACATAGGCACTGCGCTTCATGCCGGCGATCAGGGCCTTGCTCACGAGCTTCCCGGGCAGGTGCATTGGGCGGTCCACGTCGAAGAAAAGCACGACTCTCTGCTGGTCGGTCTTGTTCCAGACCTCGTGCTCGAAAAAGTCATCGAACACGATGCACTTGCCTTCCTCCCAGTGGCATATCTGGTCATCGACCCGAATCCAGCACTGGTCACTCTGATCGGGAATAATCAAGCCCAGGTGGATGCGTATGATGCCCTTGGTGGGACCCTGATGTGGCGGGATATGGTATCCCGGAGACAGGATGGAAAACATGGCATTCTGGATATGCGGAACCCGGTCCAGCAGACGGGCCGTCTCTGGGCAGCGATTGCAATTGGGGTCGAATCTGTCTCCGAATGCGTAGAAGGCAAATGTTTTCCAGTTGTCTCCCTTGGATATCCGGTACTGGTCCGGAGAAAGGTCATGAAAGGAAGGGAGTTTCTCCCTTGTTTTGAGTACCTGTTCCAGTTCCGAGCGGATGGATTTCCAGTTTTCCTCGAACTCTGTTATCCAGGGAAAAATCGATTTGTCGAAAACCGGTTTGTCCCCGATCAGGGATTGTCTGCCCTGAAAATCTGCCAGCGCATGCAGGAGGCGCTTACCGTTTTTTTTCACCCACTGGCGCCGTCTTGAGGCGAATTGACTGGTATTGCTCATGGCTTACCATACCGTAAGCTGTACATCTGATGATCAGTTTCCATCTATAGATCCTGAATCTCTCCCGCATCGTCTATCAATGTGTAAATGCATGCATAACCATATTTACGTTCAGGCGGGCAGTCTGCCTTTGGGGTGGAACGTCACTATCGGAATATACCACGCCTGTAGATCCTCCAGAAATGACCCCAGGCAAAAATCAATGGATAACGTCGTACACGCTCCGGTATATCGATCTTTTCCCCGGAGTGACGTTCCAGTTTCCAGGCGATGTAATCGAGTCCTCCCTGGAAGGTGAAAAAGGCCTTGAGCAGTCGCAGAACCGAAAGTAGTTTCCCCTGAACCTTGCGGACGAGCCATCCGGCGTGATTCAGAAAGCGCGCAGGACGGGAGATCAGGGCCTGGTATCGCACTGGTTGCTCATCGGGGAATATGTGGACCGGGTAGGGGAGTTTTTTCACGGCAATCGGAGTAATGCGTTCGTAATACTCCTCGGCATTCTCGTAGATGCTGGTCGTTCTGCCCGCCTTCTCGACCCGAAGTTCGGCATGGTAGCTC
>JARFQV010000293.1 GCA_029287615.1 Pseudomonadota bacterium
GGCAGGTCCATTGTGGTCATGCCCCAATTATAGTCGCCGGATTCAAAACTCTGCACGGTGGGAAAAAGCGCCCAGCGAAAGGCAATCCGGGCCTCTCTTGAAACCCCGGTTTCCTTCCACTCCTGGTCCCAGTTTGATTTCAGGCGGATGTCTTTGGTCGACGACCCGCTCCTGATCTGCCATTTGCTCAGATCAATGTGTACGGACGGACCATCTGTCGCGGTATTCCGGATGACGGTCTGGAACAGGCAACCCAGTGCAATCCGCTCGACGGCCGCCGGCGGAAAACCGCGGGCAAGAAAAAAACCGCGGGTCTGGTCCGGCAGGCGCTGGATCATTTCGACAGTCACTTCATCATCCCGCCAGCTCCACGATTCCAGCCCGGTGGAAGGGTCAGTTTCATGGGTCAGCTCGGACAGGACTGTTCCCGGCAGCAGGAGCAGTGTGAGCAACAGCCTGGATCGGTAGATATTCATTCCGAATTCGTGCTACGGACCGGCCAGAGACGATCGTTCATCCGCTCGATTGTACAGGGTGGTTGTCATGAATCCAGCCCGGCGGCTCATTCCCGGTCCCTGTTGTCCGGGATCTGTCTGCTGCTAGTCGGACAAGGGCGGTCGCACCGGATGCCGGAAGACCATTGTTATCCCTGCCTGAGGATGCATCCAGTTGACGCAGGTAGGCCGGCCCGCCCAGGCTGTCCATTTGCCGGAGTATCCAGGCGGCACGCTCCCGCAGATAGGCTGAGGGTTCATCAACCTGGAAACGGCTTGGATTGGGAAGGGCGGCTGCCAGCAGGGCTGCCTGCTGGCGGGTAACCCCTGCTGCCGATTCATGGAAAAATTTCCGGCTTGCCGCCTCTACCCCAAATGTGCAGTCACCGAACTGAACCACGTTCAGATAAACCTCGAGGATTCGCTGTTTGGGCCAGGACAGCTCGATGAGTACCGTCAGGTATGCCTCCAGCGCCTTGCGCAACCAGCTGCGTTCCGGCCACAGGAACAGATTCTTGGCCAGTTGCTGGCTAATGGTGCTGCCACCCCGTATGCGTCCACCGTCCATGCGCTCCTGAATCGCATCGGAGATGGCCTCGAAGTCAAGGCCATGGTGACGGGGAAACCGCTGATCTTCTGCTGCAATGACCGCCAGGGCAAGATCCGGACTGATGTTCCTCCAGTCAGTCCAGCGATACTCAATCGCACACGGTGGTCTTTCGAAAGGTGTGCCGAAATGCCGGAGCAGCATGTAGGACGTGACCGGTGGGTTCAGCCAGCGCAGCGACAGTACGGGAATCAGTGTGACCAGCAACAGGAGCAGCAGTGTCTTCAGGACAAACCTGCCGGCACGCCGGGTGAAGCGGCGCTTGCGTCTCCTACGGGCCAAGGCCGTTGGTCCCGGATCCGGGAGGCCCGGCTATGGATCCGTCCATTATGCAGGCGGGCTCAGTTATTGTATTCAAACAGCTTGACGACGCGTTGCACACCCTTGACCCGGCGAACAGTTTCGGTCACCGCGTCGGCTTCCTGGCGCGTCAGCAGGCCCATCAGGTAGACCGTTTCATTCGAGGTGACGACCTTGACGCGGGTCGCATCGATTCCCTCGATGCTGTCCTTGCCGAACAGGCTGGTCTTTACCTTGGCCGTGATATAGGAATCGTTATTACGCTGCGCAGCTGAATTGGGCGGGGCAATCCTCATCTCGTTGTGGACCGTGCGTACCTTGTCAACACCTTCCACGATCCGGGTTGCCTGGTCCCGCATCTGTTCTGTAGGCGCCTCGCCGACGATCAATACGATACCATTGTAGCTGATGATCTTGATACGGGCGCTCGCCAGTGGTTCGTCCTTGCTGACGGCTTGTTTCGCCTTGAGTTCGATGGTTTCGTCCTCGACGAAGGCACCCGGTGTGCGCCGGTCAGTAGCAATAATGGCGCCGGTGACCGCTGCGCCACCGATCACAAGGGCCGCGCAACCGCTTAACAGCGTGTTCAGCAGCAATAACATGGTTACCGGTATCAGTAATGACTTCATATCCCTATTCCTCCAGTCCCATGAGTTGCGTATCGATCAGATCACACAGGCAGTGGATTACCAGCAGGTGTATCTCCTGTATCCGCGCAGTCGACGGACCTGAAACCCGTATTTCCCTGTCGTTACCGGTTATCTGACCGGCCATCTTACCGCCATCGTTCCCGGTGAGGAAAACAACCTGCATATTCCGTTCATGAGCCGCATCGACCGCGCGTATTATATTGGAAGAACGGCCGCTGGTGGAGATGGCAAGCAGGACATCGCCGCCCAGACCGATAGCGAAAATCTGTCGGGCGAAGATGTCCGCAAAATCATGATCATTGGCCACTGATGTCAGTGTCGAACTATCGGTTGTCAGTGCGATGGCGGGCAATCCCGGACGTGCCACCTCGTATTGATTGATCATACTGGAGGAGAAGTGCTGAGCATCGGCAGCCGAAACGCCGTTGCCGCAGCTTAGAATCTTGTGTCCATTCATGATGGCGTCCGTCATCAGGCGGGCACTGTCCGCGATGGCCGGTCCGATCTCGTCAAGAACGGCCTGTGCAGACTGAATGCTTTCCTGGAAGTTTTTCCGTACGCGGCCGGTCAGGTCCATGACTCACAAGGTAAAAGCATTCGGAATCCACTGAATATCCAGGCCATCCCGGTCAGGTGAAACGGCAACTACATCAAAACGCCCGGGTCTGCGGGCAGCTGCCGGATTGCGTTGCAGGTAGTTGTGCGCACAGGCAATCAGTTTTTGCTGCTTTCTATATTGCACGGATTCAGCACCACTGCCATAGTGACTGCGGCTTCGGTAACGCACCTCTATAAATACCAGGTTTTCCCTGTCCGTCATGATCAGGTCGATTTCACCGCGCCGGCAACGGTAGTTTCTGCTCACCAGGCGCAACCCCTGTTGTTCCAGATACTGGCAAGCCAGGTTTTCTGCTTCCCTGCCCCTGCTGATCGCGTCCATGCGAATGCTCCCTGCTTACTGTCATTAGACCGTTTGTTACCCCTCTCAACGCATCCATGATATCAAATTGATCCACCGCTGCCCGCAGAGGAATCCGGACCGGCAGGTGCATCTGGTGCGCCATCACCCGTAACGGCAGTTTCGTCTGGTTCCATCCCGGGATCTTCACCCATGTCTGCCTCTGCTCCCACCGGGGCAGGAATGCCGTTTCTGAATACCGCCCATTCCAGTTGCCGGTGCAGGCGTTGTTGGGGATCCATGGTTAGTCTTCCGGTGGCTCCATCTATTGTCCCGAACAGGCCGATATCGGTCTGGCCCAGGTAGGGGATCGCATCGTAGGCATCCATGCCAAGGGCAAAGAGCCGTTCATATCGCGCGTCGCGATCCGGCCTGTGGTTCGAAAGGGCGTCCTGCAGCGCCTGCCACCGCCCCTTGCGGTCAAGATTCCAGGGCATGTCACAGAACATCAAGCCATTGAGGTCTATGTCCAGGTCGGCATCCGGATATCCGGTGTAGACGTGCGAGGTTGCATAAACCGGTATGCCCGCTGCATGGTGGAAAATCAATTGTGGTATCAGCAGACGAGCCTGCCTGGGTTTTGCCAGGAGAAAAATAAAATCGACGTCCTGCCGGCGGCGGGGTTCGAATTCAGGTCGTTGTCCCAGCTGGCCGACCAGTGCCTGATACCGTGCTTCGCTGTCATCCAGATTCAGTGCGGCGCGTATCGGTCCGGCATGGTCGGTTTCGGTGGAGACATAACGCTGTACCTCCAGAGCCACTCCTCCGGTCTTGATCCATTCCTCGCTGAAAGCGGTGTACACCCGGTCACCCCAGGTGCCCTCGGGAATAATGGCCAGCGCGTTCCGGTGACCATCGGCCAGGGCGCGGCGGGCGATTTCCCGTGCCTCGCCCTCGGGCGCCAGGCCAAACTGATAGAGCTCACCCGGTAACTGACCGGTTTCCACAATCTGGTTGAGGGTCAGGACAGGGCCGTTCACCATACCACTGCCGACAAGCGTGTTCACGGTGCTCTTGCGCAAGGGGCCGACCACGAAACCGGCGCCATCACTGACTGCCCGCTGATACTGTTCCACGACGTTCCCCTCGTTCACGTCGTAGATCCGGACTTCCGGTGCGGCCGTTCCTGCGGATTGCTCGTAATAGGCGGCGAGAAATCCGTCCCGGATGGCGCTGGCAGCGCCGGCGAGACCACCCTTCAGGGGCAGCAGCAGCGCCAGCTGACCGGGATGCCGGCCGGTCGTCAGCATAAGCTCGTACATCTCCGGGATGAAAATGGCATCTGCGGGGTGCCCGGGGTAGCGACTTCGCCACTGGCTGATGGCATCCCTGAGCACATCGGGCTGGTGGATATAAAGGCGGGTCAATTGAACCAGTTCCACCCATCCGCTCAGGGTATCCGGCGGCGGGGCGACCTGTGCCTGTTGCAACTCGGATTCCGACAGGCCGGAAAGCTGTTTCCAGGTGGCTAGCTGGTTTTCCCGTCGTGCGATATCAGTATCCAGGAAGCTCTCCAGCCAGATGCGTTCGCGGGCACTATCCACGGGCTTCCCGGTCATAGCAAAGGCCTCGGCGCGAAGCTGGTGATACTGAACCGCATTTTCGGGCTCTGTCTCGTCCAGCTTGTAGAGGATCTCGAGGGCCTTCTCCGGTTGATTTTCTGCCAGCGCGAAACCGGCCCGGAGCAGCCCGACACGCTGGGACTGGCTTCGGGTCAGGCTGTTGCTATCGAGTCCCGAGACGATCGCCCTGGCATCCTCGACGAAATTACCCCGCAGCAGCAGGGAAGCGGCATCGAGCCGGTAGTCATTTTCCAACGGCGGCTTCAGGGTATCGGCCTGCTGCAGGTAGATAGCGGCAGCCCCCCGGTAGTCGCCCGCGTTTTCCAGGTTCGATACCTCACGGTCCAGGCGCGCCTCTTCTTCCGGAGACACCCGCATCCCGGTGGCGCAGCCGCCCAGCAGGCTCAGCAGGCTCAGCAGGCTCAGTAGCGATAAGAGCAGCTTGTTTGGCGAAATGGATCCGGGAATCATGAAGGCTGTTTCCGGGGTGGTCGAAATGGCGAGGCAAACTCTACTGCATAACCCGGATGCGCGTCCACTACCGGAGAGGCGTGATATTCTTTGTTGGCGGTATACCTCCCGGTAGGTGCATTGACGGGGTGTGCGGATATAGCAGGGCGGAGTAACCGGTATGGATGAAAGGAAGGAGTGATCAGTGAGGAGTGAGGATGGTCGGGGTACACTCTATGTCGTGGCCACCCCGATCGGGAATCTGGCCGATATCAGCTCACGCGCCCTGTCGGTGCTTGCCGATGTGGATTGCATTGCGGCCGAGGATACCCGGCATAGCAAACGATTGCTGAACCACTATGGCATCAGAAGCACGATGCTTGCCCTGCATGACCACAATGAGCGTGAGATGGCTGCCGGGCTTCTTGCCAGGCTGAATTCGGGTCAGTCAATCGCCCTGATCTCCGATGCCGGAACCCCCCTGATCTGCGATCCGGGTTTTCACCTGGTTCGCGAGGCGCGGGCGGGCGGGATTCGCGTGATCCCCGTGCCGGGACCCAGCGCCCTGATCAGCGCCCTGTCGGTGTCGGGTCTGCCGACAGACCGTTTCGTGTTCGAGGGTTTCTTGCCGGTCAGGACGCAGGCCCGGCGGGACAGGCTTGCCTTGCTTGCGGGAGAACCGCGGACCCTGGTGTTCTACGAATCCAGTCATCGCATTGTCAGTTGTCTGGAGGATCTGGTGAGCTGTTTTGGTACGGATCGCCAGGCGGTTCTGGCTCGTGAGCTGACCAAGGTATTCGAGACCATCCTCGAGGGTATGCTTGCGGATCTGGTACGGCAGGTGACTGCCGACCCGAATCAGCAGAAGGGCGAATTTGTACTGGTGGTGCATGGTGCGTCCCCGGCAGGCGCAGACGATATCAGTGCAGAGACGGAACGGATTCTGCGGATCCTGCTTGGCGATTTGCCCGTCAAGCAGGCAGCCAGGCTGGCAGCAAAGATCACCGGCAGTGCCAGGAACCGGTTGTATGCCCTGGCGCTGGAGATGGGGAGGGAGTGATGCGGTGCCACGGTATTATCGTTGGTGAGCCGGGTAAAACAGCACATTAGGCTGCTGTGTAACGTTCCTGAGTCAGTGAATAAAATACATTATAAATGAATTTTAACTATATTATAAATAATATTATTTGTGTCTGGACAGGGCCCATGCAACATGTTCGCGAACCAGCGCAGACGGATGGTCGGCGCGTGCTGAAAGGGCCTCGGTGATGATCTTGCTGGTCGGCGCATTACCCAGGCCAACGGCGATATTACGCAGCCAGCACTCATACCCGATGCGGTGTATCGTGCTACCGCGGGTCTTTTCAAGAAAGGTATCCTCGGACCAGGAAAACAGCCGCACCAGGCTATCCGCATCGAGGCCATGACGGGGTCTGAAACCGGATTCCCGCGTGGGCCGGGAAAACCGGTTCCAGGGACAGACGAGCTGGCAGTCATCGCAGCCAAAGATGCGGTTGCCCAGGAGCGGACGCAGTTCTTCGGGGATCGATCCGCGCAGCTCGATGGTGAGATAGGAGATACAGCGTCTGGCATCGAGCTGGTAGGGGGCAACGATAGCTCCGGTCGGGCAGGCCTGGATGCAGTCCTGACAGGTGCCGCAGTGATTTGCTGCCGGCGTGTCGATCGGAAGTGGCAGGCTGGTATACAGTTCGCCGAGGAAAAACCAGGACCCCGCCTGTTTGTTGATGAGATTCGTGTGCTTGCCGATCCAGCCCAGTCCGGCATTGCGCGCCAGGGCCTTTTCCAGCACAGGGGCGCTGTCGGTAAAGGCCCGGTATCCAAACGGCCCGACCATGGTCTCGATCCGGTCTGCCAGCCGCTGCAGACGCTTGCGAAGGACCTTGTGGTAGTCCCTGCCCAGCGCATAGCGTGACAGATAGGCCAGTGCCGGATCGTCGAGTATCTGACCTGCGGGACTGCCCGAAGAGGGCCAGTAATCCATCCGCACGGAAATAACGCGAACCGTACCCGCGACCAGATCTGCCGGACGGCTGCGCAGGGTGCCGTGCCGGGACATATACTCCATGTCGCCGTGACGCTTCTCGCCCAGCCAGCGCAGCAGGTGTATTTCATCCGGGCCGAGATCGGTACCGGTGATCCCGGTCTGCTGGAAGCCCAGTTCCCGTCCCCACTTGCGGATCTCGCCGGCAAGCCGTCGATAGTCGGGTTCCTGTACTTCGGTCTTGGCTGACATCATCCGGAGGATCTTGTATTTGCGAGTTCAGCAGGCTGCCCGGGTTACCACTTGAATTTCCTTGCGTACGCTATCCGTGTTACATCCGGTTCTGTTTTTGCCAGTACGAATACGCATCATCAATACTAACATTCCCCCGGATTATTGCTGGCAACCCACATGATCTGGAAGCAGGGGGAAATGACAGGATAAAACCGGTCAACCTGGCTGTAGCGGACAGGATTTCAGGATATCCCGTTCCTCGGGAAGGAAATCGAATCTTCCGGGGCTAACTTCAGGTAGAAGATTGGCACTATACTTGTTTTGTAGTCAGCAGCGATCCCGCTGCCGCTGGATCATTTCTTTAACTGTAATAAGGGGATAATAATGAAACTTGTTTACGATGTCATCGAGGATGAATACGACGATACCACGCAGATCAGGACCATGTCCGAACAAGCGAAGCTGCCATCCGGTGACTGGTTGATCCGGACTACGATCTATACACCACACCATATCAGCATGGACGTCACCCGTATTCGGGACAAGAAAAACAGGAAATCCCTGTTCAAGACCCTGCGCTAGGGATTACTGCCGGACGCGGGGCCGGTTTGGCCGAATTGCCTGAGATTCGTCTGGAGTGCGCGTATCCTTCAGGCACCGGCTGGCGCGGAACCAGTCTGTTTTCCCGGATTACCGGTATGCCCGATTACAGGAGGCGTCATGCTTGCCAGGCCAGGCACTTTGCTCGCAATCGTACAGGTGGTGTGATCTTCTTCTGATAGTCATCGGAGAAATGCGCGGGCAGTCTGGCCCTGGTTTCATGCATCGTCCGGATGCGCACAAATGACCTGATTGAAGCAGATATGGATACACCAATGGAGAGCGGTCTGCCACTTTATCGTGCGGAGCAGGTTCGTGAGCTGGACAGGATTGCGATTGAAATGGCCGGTATACCCGGTTACACGCTGATGTCCCGCGCCGGTGAGGTGGCATTTGAAACCCTGCGCAGTACCTGGCCCGAGGCACGTCGTCTGGCGGTAGTCTGCGGTACCGGTAATAACGGGGGCGATGGCTATGTGGTGGGGAGACTCGCGCTGGAAGCGGGGATGGATGCGATAGCCCTGCAACTGGGGGATTCGCAACGGATCCGGGGAGATGCACGGACCGCGCTCGAGGATTTTCTCTCCGTGGGGGGCACGGTAAGCGGATTTGACCAATCGGTGTTCCGGGATGTCGATGTGATCGTGGATGCAATGCTGGGCACCGGACTGGAGCGCCCGCTGGAAGGCGAATTGCGGGAGGCAGTCGAGGCACTGAACAGGGTGGTCGAGCCGGTGCTGGCCGTGGATATTCCCACCGGCCTGCATGCCGATACCGGCATGGTGCTGGGTAGCGCAGTGATGGCCGCCTGCACGGTCACCTTCATCGGGCGCAAGCAGGGCCTCTTTACCGGCCAGGCGCCCCTGTATACCGGCCCGGTGTATTTTTCGGAGCTGCAGGTGCCGGATAGTGTGTATCAGCAGGTGCCGGTGGAGACCCGTCTGCTGGAACACGCGCCACTGGGCGCATTGGCCCTGCCACGGCCCCGGACCGCTCACAAGGGTAATCATGGCCATGTGCTGGTCATCGGCGGAGATCACGGCATGTCGGGTGCCGTGCGGCTTGCCGGTGAGGCCGCAGCCAGGGTTGGCGCAGGGCTGGTGAGTGTTGCGACCCGGCAAGATCATGCCGCGATCATTACGGCGGGTTGCCCTGAACTCATGTGTCATGGTGTCGAACAGATCTCCGGCCTGAATCCATTGCTGCAGCGGGCATCGGTCGTTGTGATCGGGCCGGGGCTGGGCCAGTCGCCATGGGCGAACGATTTGCTGACAACCGTGCTCGAGTCCGATCTGCCTCTGGTGGTAGATGCCGATGCGCTGAATATGCTCGCCAGTCGCCCGATCGACAGAGGTGGCTGGATCATTACGCCCCACCCCGGCGAGGCGGCCCGCTTGCTCGGTGTCAGCACGGCATCCATCGAGTCCAACCGGTACAGCGCCATCGACGAACTGGTGGCGCGCTATCATTCGACCACCGTACTGAAAGGAGCGGGGACGCTGATCAGTGCCGGGGGGCATATCGCGGTATGCCGGGCAGGCAACCCGGGCATGGCCTGCGGGGGTATGGGGGATGTCCTCAGCGGTGTCATCGCAGGGCTGGTTGCGCAGGGACTGGATCTGCCGCAGGCAGCCGAGGCGGGTGTCTGTATCCATGCCGCCGCCGGTGACAGTGCGGCGCGAGATGGTGAGCGTGGCCTGATGCCCAGTGATGTACTGCTCAAACTGCGTACGGAAATGAACCCGGATCGGCGTTGATGCCTGCGGAGAGGGATGGTTCGGCACCGGTACCGGTGATGGTATCGGGTGAACCGGAGATGGAGGCGCTGGGAGGGCGTATCGCCCATGCGCTTTCACCGGGTTGCCTGATCTACCTCCAGGGCGACCTCGGCACGGGCAAGACTACGCTGGTTCGCGGACTCTTGCGCGGACTTGGCCATCACGGTGGAGTCAAGAGTCCGACCTATACCCTGGTGGAGCCCTACCGGATCGGGAGGCTGCGGATCTTCCACCTGGACCTCTACCGCCTCGCGGATCCCGAAGAGCTGGAATGGATCGGATTTCGTGACCTGCTGGACGGTGAGGGTATCTGCCTGGTGGAATGGCCGGAACGTGGCGCCGGGGATCTTCCGGCACCGGACCTCCTGATTGAGCTGGATTACAGCGGGAAAGGACGCCGGTTGCGTTTCACGCCCGGGGGTGACTGCGGGCGATCGATTATCCGTGCGCTGGGTGTCCCGGAAGGGGCGATCAGAACCTAGATAATTGTGTTCCCACCACATTTCACCAGCCCTCGATACTTCTGTAGCTATAGTCGCTATCTTGCAGAGATTACAAGAAAAAGTATTGCATTTTTTGTCTGAATATGGCTTAATTGTCGACCCGGTGCCTCGGGATGGGGGGTGTCATGGTGAAACAACTGCTTGCCTGTATCTGCTTCTTGTTTGCATCTGTCAATTTGTCTGCGGGCACAACCGTGGATCTGCGCGGCGTGCGGCTCTGGTCCGCTCCCGATAATACCCGCGTGGTCTTTGATGTCAGCGGTACCGTTTCCCATACCCTGTTCAGCCTGGATAATCCGGAACGCCTGGTGATCGATATGTCGGGGGTTCGTCTCGGATCGGGCGTCAGGCTCAATGGCAGCGCTGGTCTGGTGAAGAGGATTCGCAGCGCGCCGCGCAAAGGCAATGGTCTGCGTGTGGTGCTTGATCTGACCAAGGGCGTACGCCCGAAGAGCTTCAGCCTGAAGCCAAACAAGCAATACGGACACCGCCTGGTGATCGATCTGTTCGACCCGGCCGCCAGAGAAGGCGAGGCAGTCCGCAAGACGATACCCGTCTCCAGATCGGCCCGGCGTGACCTGGTCATAGCCATCGATGCGGGTCATGGCGGAGAGGATCCCGGCGCCAGGGGGGCAAAGGGTACCCGGGAGAAGGACGTCGTGCTGGCAATCGCGCGCAGGCTTGCCGCCCTGGTCAAAAAAGAGCCCGGAATGCGACCGGTCATGATCCGGGACGGTGATTACTACGTCGGTCTGCGGCAACGTATCGAAAAGGCCCGCAGGCACAGGGCGGATCTGTTTATCTCCATCCACGCGGACGCCTTTCATGACCGAAGGGCGCATGGTTCATCTGTGTTCGTGCTTTCACAGCGTGGCGCCTCCTCCGAGATGGCGCGTTGGCTGGCCGAGAGCGAGAACGCAGCCGACTTGTCCGGGGGCGTGAGTCTGGATGACAAGGACAAGCTGCTTGCCGAGGTATTGCTGGACCTGTCGCAGAATGCATCCAGGGAGGCCAGTCTGGAGGTTGCCCAGAACCTGCTGGGAGAACTCAGGCCCCTGGGCAAGATGCACAAGACCAACGTGCAGCAGGCCGGTTTCGTGGTGCTGAAGTCACCGGACATTCCTTCCTTGCTGGTTGAGACCGCCTTCATCTCCAACCCCTCCGAGGAGCGCAAGCTCAGGAATGGCAAGCACCAGCAGGCACTGGCTGAGGCCATGCTGCGTGGAATCCGATCCTATTTCGCCAGAAACCCGCCCCCGGGAACCACGCTGGTGGCGCGCGAACACGTCATCAAGCGTGGCGAGACGCTGAGCCACATCGCCATGCAGTATAAGGTCACACTCAACCGGTTGCGTGGTATCAACGGGCTGACCAGCGACCGCGTGAACATCGGCGACGTTTTGCGAATACCGCCCGCAAAGGGTAGTTGATCGCAGGCCGGTGGCGGTATGATAGGCGGCATGTCCCGTCTACGCCGCTTTCAAGCCTATTAGCCACTTCATGCATATCCGGCTCCTTTCGCCCCAGCTGATTAACCAGATCGCCGCGGGCGAGGTCATCGAGCGGCCTGCTGCGGTCGTCAAGGAACTGTTGGAAAACAGCCTCGATGCGGGTGCCCGACGGATCGAGGTGGAGGTGGAGGATGGCGGCAAACGGCTCATCCGGGTACGGGACAATGGTTGCGGGATTCACCCGGAAGATTTGCCCCTGGCATTGTCACGCCATGCCACGAGCAAGATTTCCACTCTGGAGGAGCTTGAATCGGTCGCCAGTCTGGGGTTTCGCGGCGAGGCACTGCCGAGTATCGCCTCGGTCTCGCGTATCATGCTGGCCTCCGGCGTGGAGGGCGCGGACAGCGGCTGGGCCGTGACCGATGACGGGACCGAGCGACCGGCGGAGTCGGTGCCGGTGGCGCACCCGCCCGGTACCACCGTCGAGGTGCGCGAGCTGTTCTACAATACGCCCGCCAGGCGCAAGTTCCTGCGGAGCGGGACCACCGAATACCGGCATGTCGAGCAGCTTCTGCGCCGAATCGCATTGAGCCGGTTTTCCGCCGAGTTCCACCTGCGGCACAACAATCGACCGATCTTTCGCCTGCCCGTTGCCGGGACGGAACAGGAACAGGAGAAACGACTCTCCGAGCTTTGTGGTGCAGCCTTTATGGAGCAGTCGATTCGGGTGGGGCATGAGGCGGCCGGGCTGGGCCTGCATGGCTGGGTGGCACTGCCCACATTCTCGCGCAGTCAGGCCGATCTGCAGTATTTCTTCGTCAACGGGCGTATGGTGCGCGACAAGCTGGTCACCCATGCCATCCGCCAGGCCTATCAGGATGTGCTCTATCACGGACGGCACCCCGCATATGTGCTTTACCTGGAAATGGATCCGGCGGCGGTGGATGTCAATGCGCATCCGGCCAAATACGAGGTGCGGTTTCGTGACAGCGGGGTGGTCCACGATTTTCTGTTCCGCACCCTGCACGCGGTACTGGCCCGGGTACGTCCCGGCGAGGGGCAGCCGGCGCCGCAACCGGCACGTCCGCTGGCAGCCCTGGCGGTTGAAACCTCCGGTGTGGTGCCGCCTGTAACCCAGCAGTCCATGCCCTTGCCGGTCCGGGAGACCATGGCACGATATGCCGCACTGCATCCTTCACCACCCTCTACTCCATCGCCGGAGGTGAACGGGGAGGAGAGGGTTGAGCAGCAGGCCTTGCCCCTCGGGCACGCGCTTGCACAGCTCCACGGGGTATTCATCCTGGCTCAGAACAATGCCGGGCTGGTGCTGGTGGACATGCATGCCGCACATGAACGGATTACCTACGAGCGCCTCAAGAAGGCCTACGAAGGGGAGGGCGTCCGCACCCAGCCGCTGCTGGTCCCTGTGACCCTGAGCGTAAGCAGGAGAGAGGCCGATTTGGCAGAAGCGCAGCAATCCTGGTTTGCCGGGGTGGGACTGGAGGTTGATCGTCAGGGGCCGGAGCAACTGGTGGTGCGCAGGATACCTGCCCTCTTGCGTGAAGCTGATGTGGCTACCCTGGTGCGGGATGTGCTGTCCGATCTACAGACAGAGGGGCGCAGTGAACGGGTGGAAGAGGCGATCAACGATCTGCTCTCGACCATGGCCTGCCATGGATCCGTTCGCGCCAATCGCCAGCTGACAGTGGTTGAGATGAATGCCCTCCTGCGAGATATGGAAAACACGGAGCGCAGTGGTCAGTGCAATCATGGTCGCCCTACCTGGGTGCAGATCACTGTTCAGGAACTCGACAAGCTGTTCGAGCGGGGGCGCTGAGGCAGGCCGGGTTCTCGTCCGTGGCGGTGGGATACCGGGACATGAAAATGAGAAAGACGGCGAGCCGGCGAAAGGCATTGTGTGCTACGGTATTGCCAATCCCGGGCAGGGCTGATTTCCGCATGTCCGGAGCTACCGCTGTTCGGAAAGCCGCGGTACATGGCAACCCGGGTGGCAACCTGAGGGATCGATCCCGATCGGTAGACCCTGAGTCAGGGCCTGCACCGTTTCCCCTTTCTGGCAGTGGAAAAACGGGGCCAGGATGGTGAGCGAATTGCCACCCGCAATCCTGCTGATGGGTGCTACGGCCTCTGGCAAGACCGGTCTGGCGGTGGAGCTGGTGAAGCGTCTGTCCTGCGACATCATCAGCGTAGATTCCGCCATGGTCTACCGGGGTATGGACATCGGAACAGCCAAACCCGGTGCGGACATGCTGGAACAGGCACCTCACCGGCTTATCGATATCCTCGATCCCGCAGAATCCTATTCAGCGGCCCGTTTTCGGGAAGATGCACTGGCCTGCATGGCACAGATTGCCGACCGGGGGCGTATACCCCTCCTGGTTGGCGGGACCATGCTCTATTTCCGGGCGCTGGAGCGTGGT
>JARFQV010000029.1 GCA_029287615.1 Pseudomonadota bacterium
CCGGCGGCAGCGGCACATGCGCAGAAGCGCCCCCCCCCCTCGTGAGCATCGACGCCGAAAGCCACCGACAGGACCCGCCCCACCGACCGCAACCAGCACCCATGCCAGCTCGGGTGCAGCAACTGATCAAGCAGTGTCCCCTTTTCAAAGACCAGGGCATCGATCAGTGAATCGGCAATAAAGACACCGGCCCCGAACAGGACACCCATCCAGATGAGTAAGTAGTTTTCAGTCGTCGGCGATTCAAGCACTGCCTGATTCACGTGCCTCACACGGCCTTACCCCCTGACAAAATCCAAAGATAACTCCCTGATCTGGATTATTATTTACAATAATCCATGATCAACCGGTTACTATCACACAAGCTTGCCTGCGGATCTATAAGGGAAAACCGAAACAAGATACACGTAAGTAGATTCCCCAATTGGCAAAATCTGACCGGGAACCTACTATTGTATTGCCCATCCAGTGGGCAGCAATACTCCTCAAGTGTCAGGGCGGCAGCCTCAGGGTAGCCGCCCTATTTGTTTTTCCGGCCAGGGAGCGACCGTTTATCCACTGAATCCCCAACAGATGTGTGAGTCGTCTTACAAACCCGCCCGGTTCGGCATGGCCTCCTCCATCAGCCTGTAAGCGGTGTAATATTTGTAGATGTTCGCCACATATCGGACTGGCTCCTGACCGACCGTCTTCAGGGCTGCAAACTCGACATTCTGAAACCACTGATTGGGATCGAGTCCCATCTTCACGGCCTTGTCACGCATGCGGATCACACTGGCAGGCCCTGCATTGTAGGCGGCCCAGGAAAAGGCCATACGGTCCTCGGCGGAGAAATCCGGACCGGAGAAATACCGGTCGCGCAAATAGGCAAGATACCGGGTACCGGCATGGATGTTGTTCTCCACCTTGTGAATATTACTGATCCCGACATTCTTGTCTGCCGCGGTGGAGGGTTTGAGCTGCATGATCCCGCGAGCGCCACTTTTGTTGCGTTTACTGTTGTCCAGCCCGGATTCCTGGTACGCCTGTGCTGCCAGCGCCAGGTAATCAAAGCCGTAACGCTCGCCATATTTTTTGAACAGGTTGACGAATTGACCCAGCTTGCGCCGCTCGCCGTCCGAGAGCGGATTGCTGATCCACTGCGCATCCTTGTAATAACGGTTGAAGAGGACATTCCCCAGCAAGGTGCCTTTCCGGTAGCGCCTGGAAAATGCAGTAAGGCTCTTGTGTAGTTCCGGATTGTCCCTGCGCACGGCCCAGCCCAGGCTACCTTTGGTATTGATCCTGATCGTATCGCGCAGTACCAGATTCGGCAGTACCTGCGACCAGAGCCGGGCGGAAAAATCATCCACAACCGTCATTTCGACGACGCCGGCATTCACCAGCTCCAGGATGTCCTCGACCAGCAACCTGGAATCGGCTTCCTTGATTCGTACCGGTGCAAGACCGGCCTTTTTGAACCGCTCATTGAGGGCCTGCAGGTGCTCGCCGTAACTGCTGCCACGCAGGATATAGAGTGTCCGGCCGGACAGGTCCTCCAGTGACTCCACACCCGCTACGCCTTTCGCGGTTACCAGGATTTCGTTGACGTCCATGGCCCCGTTCGACACGAAGGAGACTCGTGCCTCCCTGTCCGGGGTCACGGTCAGCAGGTCGGCTGCGATATCACCCTTCCCCTGCTCAAGGGCCGGCAGCAACTGATCGAAGGTCACCGGTATGTAATCGACGCTCATGCGCCGCTGGTATTTACCCTTTCCCTTGTTCAGGAATTTTTCGTAGTGTTCCAGCAGTTCGACCTGCAAGCCCAGCGGTCGCCCCTTGTCGAGAAAAAAATCCGTCCTGCTGACCGTCACCAGTGCCCGCACCACTCCGTGCTTGCGCATGACCGGCAAATCGCCCGTTCGCATGCCTGCACTACGTTCCGGGACAACCGGCCCGGATGCGGGGACGGGTTCGTCGGCAAGGGAACCGGAAACGAAACCGGCGAGGATGGCAAACAGGATGATCAGGCGCATATCAGCCAGGGTGCAGGTTCGTCTTCATGATGATCAGGGATGCCTGATTATAGCGAATCCATCGGTACGGACGCATGCTGAACAACCACTGAGTCTGCCTGCGGAATGATTATTACTCAATTTTAACAATTAGTTATTTACACTTCCCCTAAAAATCATCACGATGGCTTGCCGATGAGTGGATTATTTATTAGAATACACTAATATATAATCTTTTTCGGGGGGTATGATGATACACTTCACCAGGCACCCGGAAGTGCCGATTACCTTGTTACATTCAGACTCAGCCGGTACCAATCAACTGATGCAATCCTGCCTGCGAAAGATCGCCCTGTTCCTGCTGTCGCTCCTGGCGGGTACCGCCTGGGCGAATGACCACTACCCCGATCTGCGCGAGAGTAGCGACCCCTTGCTGCAGGGTTCGCTCGAGGCGACGGTTGAAAATCTGGGCCTGATGACGGCCGTCCGTAACAATACCCTGTCGGTTGCCCTCGTGGATATCACTGACACCCGCCAACCTCGGGTGGCCTCACTCAATGGCGATCGAATGATGTATGCAGCCAGCCTGCCCAAGATCGCCATCCTGCTCGGCGCCTTCGTGAAGATAGAAAAGGGCGAAATGGCGCTCGATCAGGCTACCCGCGACAGACTGACCAGCATGATCCGCGTATCCTCCAATTCAGCCGCCACCGAGATGCTGCGCCGGGTAGGATCACAGGATCTGGCCTCCATCCTGCAATCCCCGAAGTTCAAGCTGTATGACCCCCTCCACAATGGCGGTTTGTGGGTCGGCAAGGAGTACGCGAAGACCCGGGTATGGAAGCGAGACCCGCTGCACAATATCTCCCACGGGGCCACGGCCCTGCAAACAGCCCGCTTCTTTTACCTGCTGGAGACAAACCGGCTGGTCAACCCGGAATTGAGCCGAACCATGAAGGACATGCTTTCCCGGCCAGCCATCCACCACAAGTTCGTCAAGGGCCTGATGGCGGAACATCCGGATTCAAAGATATACCGCAAGTCCGGTTCCTGGCGGCAATGGCATGCGGACAGCGCAATCGTCGAGCGAGACGGGCGCAAGTACATCATCGTTGCACTGGCGGAAAATGCAGAGGGTGGAAAATGGCTGACCCAGATCGCCCCTGCACTGGACAAGCTGATCGTCACTGACAAGGTCGCCAAAAGATAACTGACCTGGCCTGCCTGGTTCCGGCAGCGGTTTTTTGAAAGTTGCGTTGCGCGGGACCGGCAGATCGAACGGTTTATGGTACCCCGCCTGTGTCCCTGTGCGGATACGTATCACGGGATCCCTGCTCATCGTCATCAACCGGAGCGGTTTCTGAATCCTGTTTCTGCTGTATTTCGCAGTGCCCCCGGTCATGACCCGGCTTCCAGACGCTCCGTTATCTGGTCTGCAGGCATTGGGGTGCCGTAGAGGTATCCTTGCACCTCGTCACACCCGTTCTCCCTCAGGAACACCATCTGTCCGGGTTTTTCCACCCCTTCTGCAATTACCCGAAGCCCCAGACTGTGACCCATCGCAATTACGGCGCATGCAATGGCATTATCGCCGTCATTATCGGGTATGTCCCTGATAAACGAGCAGTCGATCTTCAATTTCGATACCGGCAAGCGCCTCAGATAGGCAAGCGATGAAAAACCGGTACCAAAATCATCAATCGATAACTCGATGCCGATGTCCTTGAGCTGCTGCAACGTCTGGAAGGAACGCTCATGGCGCTGCATGATCACCCCCTCCGTTATCTCCAGTTCCAGACAGTCGGGCTGGCAGCCACTTTCCTCGATAATCTGCTCAATCGACGGCAGGAAACCGTCATTGTTCAGCTGGTTAGCGGAAAGATTGACGGCAACCCGCCCGGGTTGCAAACCGGCACCGCGCCAGGCGGTGATCTGACTGCAGACCGTTCGCAACACCCATTCACCCAATGGCAATATCAGGCCGGTATCCTCCGCCAGGGTAATGAACTTCGCCGGAGTCACCTGGCCCAGTTCCGGATGTTGCCAGCGTACCAGTGCCTCCAGTCCGACCAGCCGGTTAGTCCGCAGTTCAATCTGCGGCTGGTAAAATACGTCAAACTGCTTGCTCTCCAGGGCACGGCGCAGGTGAGATTCCATCAGTACCCGCTCAAAGGCCAGCTCGGTCATATCGGTTGTATAGAACTGAAAGCTGTTCTTTCCTTCGCCCTTCGCCTTGTACATGGCGGCATCGGCATTGCGCAACAGTACCTCGGCGTCCTCTCCGTCCTGTGGATAGAGACTGATACCGACGCTCGCCGAAACATACAGTTCGTGTTCCCTGTAGCTGACGCAACGCTGCACGATCTGGATGATCTTCTGCGCCATGGTCGTCGCATACCGGGCATCGTGGAGCGAATCCATGATGATGATAAATTCATCCCCCCCGAGGCGGGCCACTACATCATCCTCGCGCATACAGTCCTGCAATCTTCTGGCAATCACTTTCAGCACCGCGTCTCCGATCGCATGCCCCAGGCTGTCATTGATCCGCTTGAATCTGTCCAGATCGATAAAGAGTACCGCGATCTGACTGTTCGATCGGTGCGCCCTTCTGACTGCCTGCTGCAAGCGGTCCAGAAACAGTAAACGATTCGGCAGGCCGGTAAGTGCATCGTGGTGCGCCAGCTTTAACAGGGATCTTTTCTGTTCTTCAAGCTCACTCCTGGCAAAAACATGACTGGTAACATCACGCGCCACTTCAATGACACTGCCTATCCCACCGTCCTGATTGTGCAGCGGAGAAGCAATCAGTTCCATATAGGTAGACGAACCGTCCGGCAATGCATGCCGGTGTAGTACCGTCACAGCCTCCCCCGTTTCAATAACCTTTTTCATGGGGCAGGGGTGATCCTCACCTTCACAAGGTCTCTTCCACCCGTGCAATACCTCATGGCATTTCGGATTGGCGATATCAGAGACGAGGCCCGGCTGGACGGAATCCCTGGCCACCTGGTTCATCAACTGGATACCGCAATCCCTGTCGACCACCATAATGGAATCCTGCACACCGTCGATTACCGACTGCAGAAACTCCTGCTGCGCCGCCAGCCGGCACTGAGCGCGCATGCGTTCCGTTATATCCCGGTCTATGCCCCGGTAACCAGCCAGCCCGCCATCTGCATCAAAAAACGGAACGCCGCTGGTTTCCAGCACAACCTCGCGTCCATCGTGATGGAGGTTGGTATTTTGCAGGGCGGAGAACGCACGCATCTCACCGATTATTCCCAAGAACTCGCCGGCAACCTTTGCGGCATCCCCTGCCGTCATGAATTCGAACGGGGTCTTACCCAGCATTTCCTCCGGAAGGTACCCCAACAGGTCTTCAACCTGTGGACTGCAGTAGGTGTAGCATCCGTTGCGGTCAACCTCCCATACAAAATCATCGGTCGTTTCCACCAGTGCACGGTATTTTTCCTGGCTGATTTTCAGCGCCCTTTCGGCGTTCTTGCGTTCGGTTATATCCTGGGCAACCCCTTCAACGGCGACAACCTCTCCGTGTTTGTCAAAAACCGGCCACTCTGTAATCTCCAGACGACAAACCTCCCCCCTGCTGCCCCGGACTTCCATCTCATAGGGAGGCTGTCCGTCGCCTCTCGCCGCAAGGCGGGTGTTTTCCACAGCCTTGCGGTTGAGCAGGTTATCAGTCAGGAAGTCCTCATAGTTTCGCCCGATACACGCCTGTGCATCGAATCCAAGCACGTGCCTGACTGAAGGACTGAGATAGGTGTAGGCACCTTCGGTGTCGTGCACATAGAAAATGTGCCTTGCATACAGATTTTCCGTCACCCTGCGATATTGCGAACAGGACTTCTGCCGCGCGAGTTCAACATCCTTCTCTCTGGTGACATCCGTAATCATCCCCAGATAATGCGTCACTTTTCCCAGTTCATCGCACTGAACCACCGTTCGATCATCGACCCAGCATACCCTCCCGTCAGAGCCCAGCACGCGGTATTGCTGCGTGAAGGATTTCATCCTTTTCTCTGTGTACTCCCTGATTTCCTGAATAACGCGATCAAGATCTTCCGGATGGACGATTTCGGAAAAGCTCTTCGTCCCTGCAATAAACTCGTCCGCATCGTGACCGAGCTGGCGTATGTTCTCCGAGACATACTCGACCGGCCAGCCGGTCTCCGCCACCCGGCAGAGGAAAATGGAGGGACTGATATGCAGGTACTGCTGCACCAGCGACCAATGGGTGAGGTATTCCGATTCTTGCATGGTTTCGTGCCCTTTCCGGTTGGTACGATGACGGGGCTTTAGTGCGCCATCCCCGGCCGGGGATGGCTTTCCAGGACTACAACGCTGCGTGGCTGTATGGTAATGAAATCCTGATCAACGCGGATCTGTTGTTCCCGCTCCGTGATGTCATCGGGTGAGGGTAAATAGGTATCGATGGCCCGGTGCCACCTGCGTTCACTGACCGGGGGCAGTGGCAGTGTCAGCTCGCTGTCCGACATATTCAGAATAATATGCAGGTCTGCCTCCTCCCGATCCGGGGCACCCAGGGTGAAAGCCAGCAATCTGGCATCGGGATCTTCCCACAAGGGCTGTTCGATTTCATACCCGTGCCAGCTTACATCCGGCAGACGCATCCCCTCTCCGCGACTACCGGTCAGAAAGCGTTTGTGCCGGAGACAGGCATGACGTTTGCGAAAGCCGATCAGCTGCCTGAGGAAACGCAACTGGTCGACATGTATTTCTGTCAGCGCCCAGTCGAACCAGCCCAGTTCGTTGTTCTGGCAATAGACGTTGTTATTGCCCTGTTGCGTCCTCAACACCTCGTCACCAGCCAGCAGCATCGGTACGCCCTGGCTGAGCAACAGGATTGCGAAGAAATTTTTTGCCTGTCGTTCTCGCAAGGCCAGGATCCGGGGATCAGCGCTCTCCCCCTCCTGGCCACAGTTCCAGCTCAGGTTGTGGTCATTGCCGTCACGGTTCGCTTCGCCATTCTTCCCGTTATGCTTTTTGTTATAACTGACCAGATCATTCAGGGTGAAGCCGTCATGACAGGTAACGAAGTTGATACTGTTGACGGGAAGCCGGCCATGACGCTGGTAGAGATCACTGCTTCCGCTGATACGACTGGCAACTTCCGCGATCAGTCCGGGGTCACCCCGAACAAAGCGGCGGATAGTATCACGATACCTGCCATTCCATTCGGCCCAGCGGTATCCGGGAAAGTCACCCACCTGGTACAGACCTCCGGCATCCCATGCTTCCGCAATCAGGGAGGTGCGCGCCAGCGTCTCGGAAAACTCGATATTCCAGAGTACCGGTGCGTGGTACATGGGTTTGCCATCCTCGCCTCTCGCCAGAACACTGGCCAGATCGAACCGGAAACCGTCCACGTGCATCTCCCGAACCCAGTATTCCAGGCAATGCAGGATAAAATTGGAAACCAGTGGATGATTGCAGTTAACCGTATTCCCGCAACCCGTGTAATCCAGGTACCTGCTCCGGTCATCCGGATCCAGATGATAGAAGATCTCGTTGCCGAATCCCTTGAAATTGATCGTCGGTCCCTCGGCTCCGCCCTCCGCCGTGTGATTGACCACGATATCGAGGATAACGGAGATATCCGCCCTGTGCAGGGCCTTGACCATGTCCCGGAACTCATGCACGTGGCGGCCTGTCTCCGGCGCAATACAGTAACCCGGATGCGGACTGTAATAGCTGTGTGTTGTGTAGCCCCAGAAATTCTGCAGTCCCAGGTCCATGGTAGCGGCGGGGACATCCTGCTCGTCAAAGGCCATCACCGGCATCAGCTCGACTGCCGTAATCCCCAGTGACTTGAGATAGGGAATCTTCTCGATAATCCCGTGGAACGTACCGGGACTGGACACACCGGAGGAGGAATGGCGGGTGAATCCCCCCACATGCAGCTCGTAGATCACCGCATCCCGGAGCTTGTGATGCAGTGGCTGATCATCCTCCCAGTCATAGTCGTCCGCAACCACCATGGCCCGCATTGACGAACGTGCATTCTCTCCGGGCTTGCTGGCCTGCTCCCGGTTCCACAGATTGTCGGTGATCGCCAGGGAACGCGGATCCAGCAATACCTTGTCCGGATCAAAGCGGAAACCCGATGCGCCCGGATCATACGGTCCATCCACGCGCCACGCATAGCAGGCGCCCGGTGACAGCCCTTCAACGAAGACATGCCAGAAAAAAAAGGTTCGATTGATACCTGGATCCAGCGGAACGATCTGAAACGGAACTTCGCTCTCCGGATGCGCGAACAGCAGCAACTCCACCCGGGTTGCATTGCGGCTGAATACCGAGAAATTCACGCCCTCGGTGGTAACCGTAATGCCGGCATGGTGCCGGGTACCGGCCCGGGTACGATACGGTCGCTGTAGCTCAGGATTTCTGTCTGACATGATCAGGACGTATGCAGTTCAGCCAGGCTAACCCGGCGGTGACAGGGAACTCGACCCGAAAGACCGGAATCACCACATGATGTACCGACAAGATAGATAGTTCTCCTGGATAATGGAATGCAAGGCATGTTGACAACCACTCGCGGCTGGATCATGGCCCCAGTGTCAGCCACTTTCTTCCGTCCCTCGCCAGCAACTCATCGGCCTGGGACGGTCCGGAACTGCAGGCAGGATAGTTCGGGAAGGATCGGGCAGGCAAGGCACCCCATACGTCCAGAATCGGCTGCAGGAGTTCCCAGCATACCTCGATATTGTCCGCACGCTTGAACAGGGTGGCGTCACCACAGATACAGTCATAGATCAGGGTCTCGTAACCACTGGCTATGGTTGATTCCTCAAAATAATCGTCATAGTCGAAGTCCATTCTCACCGGTGATATATCCAGTCCGGTACCCGGTACCTTCGCATTGAATTCCATACTGATGCCTTCATCCGGCTGTAGGCGCAGGAAAAGCCGGTTGGGCTCGATATCCACCCGCTTCAGCCTGGATTTACTGAAAATCATGTTGGGCGCATGGCGGTACTGGATGACAACCTCGGTGCATCGTTTCGACATGCGCTTTCCGGTACGCAGGTAAAAGGGCACGCCCGCCCATCTCCAGGTATCCAGTTTCAGCTTCAGGGCGGCAAAGGTTTCTACCGGGGAATCCCCGGCAACCCCCGGTTCATCGCGGTAGGCATGCAGATGGCGGCCATCCTTCAGAACCCCCTCGCCATACTGCCCCCGGACCGCATCGGTCAGCACCTGTTCGGGGCCGAAGGGCTGGATGGCCTTCAGCACCTTGGTCTGTTCGTCCCGGATGGCATCTGCATCAAATGAGTTGGATGGCTCCATGGCTATTATGGACAGCACCGCCATCAGGTGGTTGGCCACCATGTCACGCAGGGCACCGGACTCTTCATAGTAACCGGCGCGATCCTCCACCCCCAGGGTTTCCGCGACCGTTATCTGCACATGGTCGATGTAACGATGATTCCAGATCGGCTCAATGGTACCGTTGCCAAAACGATAGGTCATGATGTTCTGCACGGTTTCCTTGCCCAGATAATGATCGATGCGATAGATCTGGTGCTCCTGGAAACTTTCGTGCAGGACCCTGTTCAGCGACCGCGCCGAGTCCAGATCCCGTCCGAAGGGCTTCTCGATAATGATCCGTCGCCAACGATCGCCGGATTCTTCCGCCAGACCCACCGTTCCAAGCCGGGTGGCGATCTCGCCGAAGAAACTGGGGGGAGTCGCAAGATAGAACAGATAGTTGCCGGTTGTCTCCTGTTCCCTGTCCACCTGCTGCAGAAATTCCTTCAGTCGCACATAGCTGTCCGCATCCAGAAAATCACCTTTCAGGTAGTAGGCCCGTTTGACGTTTGCATCCCACATCTCCCGGGAGAAACCCTTGCCGACATAATCCCCGATCTCCCGGCTGAGGGTATCGCGGTAACTCTCGCTGTCCATATCGATGCGATCCGTCCCGACCATGGCAATCCGCTCGGGCAGCAATTGCTTGGAGGCCAGATTGAACAGGGCCGGGATCAGTTTCCGCTTGGTGAGATCACCGGCCGCGCCAAAGATGACAATCACCACCGGCGGGGCTGCCCGATTTTTTTCTGCATTCGACATTGTCAAGAATTTCCTATTCTTTCTCGTGGTGACCACCGAACTGGTAGCGCATCGCGGACTGCAGCCTTTCAGCAAAGTCGGCCTCCCCCCGCGAGGAGAACCGGCTGAACAGCGCCGCGGTAAGGACATGCGCGGGTGTGCCGGTCTCGATGGCGGCCATGCTGGTCCAGCGGCCTTCTCCCGAATCCGATACCCGGCCGGAGAAATCGGACAGGTCCGGATTGTCCCGGAGGGCGATGGCAGTCAGGTCCAGCAACCAGGATGCAATCACGCTTCCTCTACGCCACACCTCCGCAACCTCTGCGGTATCGATATCGTACTGGAAGTTCTCCGGTTCACGCAGGGGGGTGGTCTCTGCATCGATGGCGTGATCCCGCTCGCCGACTCCGGCATGCCTGAGGATGTTGAAGCCTTCGGCATAGGCAGCCATGAGACCATACTCGATTCCATTGTGCACCATCTTCACGAAGTGACCGGCACCGGAGGGACCGCAGTGCAGATAACCCTGCTCGGATGGCGCAGGATCACCAGTGCGCCCCGGTGTACGCCCGATCCCGCTCAAACCGGGAGCCAGGGCACCGAAGATCGGGTACAGATGTTCAACCGGTTCCGGTTCACCGCCGATCATCAGACAATAGCCCCGATCCAGGCCCCAAACCCCGCCGCTGGTACCAACATCGATGTAATGCAATCCCCTGGATACCAGCTTATTTGCCCTGACGATATCGTCCTTGTAATACGAATTACCCCCGTCGATCAGGATATCACCCGCATCCAGCCTGCCGGCAAGATCATCGATCACCCGATCGACCACTGCCGCCGGTACCATCATCCATACGGCACGCGGTGATTTCAGTTTCGAGAGGAAATCATCCAGGTCGGCAGCACCGGTCGCGCCTTCTCCCGCCATCACCCCGACTGCGCCGGCATCCCTGTCGAAGACTACGCATTCATGTCCGGCCTTCAGCAGGCGCCGTACCATGTTTGCCCCCATACGTCCCAGTCCGATCATTCCGAGTTGCATGATGAGTACCTTGAATTGATGAAAGTCCAGTATTGCGTTTTGGCAGCCACCCGGAACCAGCAACCCGGATGGTGCATTACCGATCACACATGGCGGGCGGGAACATCGTCCGGTGTTCGCGATTCAGGATTGATTCGGTGCCGCACCAAGCAAATCACGAAGGCTGGCAAGCCCGGCCATGGTGTCGGCACCCAGGTGCACCCGCAGCGCCCGGCGACCCCGTTCGGCCAGCACCTCGAAGTCACCCCGTGCCTGGGCCGCCTTGGCCACCCCGAAGGTGAATTTGTGACCGGGAATAGCAAGATCGGCGGCCTCGTCACAGGTAATCTGCAGAAACACGCCGGTATCGGGACCACCCTTGTAGGCCTGGCCCGTGGAGTGCAGAAATCGCGGGCCGAATCCCAGGCAGGTCGCGACCCGGCGGGAATCCCGTACCCGGTGCCGAATCTCCTGCAGGATCCCTGTATGGTCGGCATCCCGGTTCAGGTAGGCGAGCAGCGCACAGTAATCGCCGGCCCCGAGTCGTCCAACATGCGCCTTGAGATAATCGCCAACAGAGGCGCCCTCACCGGCCAGTTCGGTCAGTGCATCGGCATTGGAGGAATCCGTGTACAGTATCAGTCCCTGTCCGGTCGCGAACGGCGATTCCTGCGGCAATGCGCCCGTTGCCTCGAATTCATCGGTCAGCCGGCGTGAAGCCAGCTTGCTCGCCTCTACATCAGGCTGGTCGAATGGATTGATGCCGAGTACGGAACCGGCCACCGCGGTCGCGATCTCCCAGCGGAAAAATTCCTTGCCCAGATCGTACACATCATCCATGCAGATACGCACTACCGCCTGCCCGGCCTGTTCCAGCCGGTCCAATGCCTCATCCTGTCCCGAATCCGCTTCGCTGTTCAGGCGCACATAGACGAAGACCCGGTCATTTCCGTAAACCGCATCCTCCCCGGCGGTTTCGCCATCCACGGGAATCAGGGCCTTGCCCTCCTTGCCCGTGGATTCCGCGAGTAGTTGCTCGAGCCATGCACCCAGGGCAGCGACGCCCGGCGAGGCAATCAGTGTGACCTTGTCCCGGCCGCGGTTTGCACAGACCCCGAGTATGGCGCCGAGTACGACCCCGGGATTCTCGCGGGCCGGCACACAGGCGGCACAGGACTCGACCATCTCCTCGGCCTCGTCCAGCAAACGGCCTACATCCACTCCCATGCCGGCAGCCGGTACCATCCCGAAATTCGACAGGGCGGAATATCGCCCGCCGATGCCCGGCATCCCGTGAAAGACCCGCCGGAAAGACTTTTCGCCGGCCAGATTCTCGAGACTGGACCCCGGATCGGTTATCGCCACGAAGTGTTGCGCGGCAACGGACTCGCCAAGCACGTCCTTCATGCGGGCCAGAAAATACTCCATGAGTATGTTGGGTTCCAGGGTGCTGCCCGACTTGCTCGATACCACGAACAGGCTGCGTTTCAGATCCACGCGCGCCTCCACTGCCCGGATCTGCGCAGGATCCGTTGAATCGAGCACCACAAGATCGGGATAGTTTTCCTGCTTGCCGAAGCTCATCCGGATCACCTCCGGCGCCATGCTCGATCCGCCCATACCGAGCAGAATGATATGGTGAAAATACTGCCCTTCCACGCCACGGGAAATACGTCGCAGATTGCCCAGGTGCTCCAGCTGTTCCCCGGTAACCCCCAGCCAGTCCATCCACCGGGGTTCATCCTTGCCGGTCCACAACCAGGCATCGCGGGCCCATAACCGCCGTACCTTGTCCCCGTCTGCCCAGTCGGAGAGTACACCCTCCAGGTCGCCGGCAATTTCACCAGGGAGTGAATAGCGCTGACGCACCGACTTCCGTTTCATGGTCTCTTCGCTGGCAGATTCCACGGCGGCCAGCAATTTATCGAAGGCATCCACGAATTTCGAGACACCATTGCTGAGTAACTCATCGGTTACGGATTCGAGGGAGATCGCGATTTCATCCAGGATTTCGATGACCTCCCGGGCATCGTCCAGGTTCTCCTCGATACTGTTTCGGGGGACACCGTGATCGCGGAAGGCGTCCATGGTCGCCGGAGGCACGGTATTGACGGTATCCGGGCCAATCAGTTCCTCGATGTAGCGCACATCGCGCATGGCCGGATCCTTTACGCCGGTACTGGCCCAGAGCAGGCGCTGGGTACGAGCACCCTGACTGGCAAGGGCCTCCCAGCGGGCGCCGGAAAACAGGTCCTTGTAGCGTTGATAGGCAAGCCTGGCATTGGCGATTGCAACCTGGCCCTCTACCTTCCTGAGTAGCGCCACTTCCCCCTCCTGTGCACCGTTTTCAAGACGCTCCCTGACCCGCGCATCCACTGCGCTGTCGACCCTGCTGACGAAGAGACTGGCTACGCTGGCGACCCTGCCCGGGTCGCCGCCGCCATCCCGAAGCCGTTCCAGACCGGTGATGTAGGCATCTACCGCCTGTTCATAATAAGGGATGGAAAACAGCAGGGTCACATTGATATTGATGCCCTCGGCCACCAGGATTTCGATGGCGGGAATACCCTCTGCTGTGGCCGGCACCTTGATCATGACATTCTCGCGATCGATTTCCTGCCACAGTCGCCGGGCCTCCCGGCAGGTCCCTTCCCGGTCATAGGCCAGCCGGGGGGAAACCTCCATGCTCACATAACCATCACGCCCCTGCGTTGCCTCGAATACCGGGCGCATCTGGTCGGCCGCATCCCGGATATCCGCCAGGGCGAGGTATTCGAACATCTGCTTGGCATCCATTGCCGGTCCTGCGGCAAGTTCCTGCAGGGTGGCATCGTAGTCACTGCTCCCCGTAATCGCCTTCTGGAAGATTGCGGGATTGGATGTCAGCCCCTTGAGTCCATCTTCCTGGACAAGCCGTTTCAGATCGCCACCGGTGAGGAGATTACGGCGGATGTAGTCCAGCCATACGGACTGACCATACTCTTCTAGCTGTTTCAGTGGATTCATGCAGGTACCGTTTCCAGTAGATTGTTGTGAAAGTTTCCGGACTGTAACACACCGTCGTCATCCCGGAGCCAGGTTCATGGCTGGCCATCGATGCATTCATCAAACCTGTGCCGCAAAGGATAGCGATTCCATGTTACCGATCCGTGAAAACCGGACGGCCAGTAGTGTATATTACGGATCAGCCGCCTCCCTGCGGAAGGCAGCGAGGGCTTGCCGGATTCGCTGGTCATGCGGATGCTGTTCCAGCAACTCTTCCAGCCGGAGTATTGCCTCTTCCGATTGACCCGAGGTGTGCAGCGCCACGGCATACACATACCCGTAATGCGTATTTTCCGGCGCCCGCAAGGCCGCGCGCCCGAGGTATGGCAGTGCATCCTCCAGACGCCGGGCGCGAACCAGCAACAGACCCAGCGCATGTGACAGGTCCGCATCCTGCGGCGCGATCTCGAGTCCCTCGCGCAGGAGTCGCTCCCCCTCCTCGTCCCTGCCCTGCTGGCGATAGAGGTCAGCATGATTGACTATCGCCTGGGTAAAATCCGGTTGCACCTCCAGTGCAGTACGGTATGCCTTCTCCGCCTCATCAAAGCGGCCCATACCCGCATAGAGGACACCCAGATTGAGGTAACTGCCGGGGCGGTCGGAATTAGCCAGCTGCGCGGCGACATATTCCCCGATCGCCCTGTCCAGCTGCTTCCCCTGTTCCTCATTCATGGCCCCGGGAGGCGTAGCCGCCAGCATGCGCGCGACCTGGATGCGCACTGCCCGCACCGGATCGTTCAGCAACTGACCGGCCAGCTTCATGCGTACTGCCGGATCCAGCCCCTCCAGGGACCGCGCCGCCGCCTCCCGCAGCATCGGATCATCGTCATAGAGGCCATCCACCAGCACATTGATAGAACCTGCATTCAGATAAGCCCCCAACCCGGACAACGCCGTAGCCCGGGCAATACCCGGCTGATCGTTATCGGCCGCCAGTTCCGCGAGCAACTGCCCTGCCTCGGGCAAACCCTTGCGCACCGCAGCGAGTGCCCGGGCAAAATCCTGGTATCCGGACGGCTGTCTTCCATACCATTTCTGCATCTGCCGGACGGCCCATTCATCGGTCTGCACCCGGTGACAACGGGTACAGGCATTGGGCGTGCCCAGCTCCACGGACAGCTCCGGCTGTGGTATCCGCAGGCTGTGGTCATGTCGGGGATCGACCACCATGTAGGTGGTGGCGGGCATGTGGCACTCGATACAGCTGGCACCCGCAGAACCCTCTTCATGGTGATGATGCCCGGATGATTGATAGGTGCCCGCGGCATGGCATTGCAGGCATACACCATCTCCCGGTACGCGAAGTGCCAGGCTGTGTGGTTCATGACAGTCGCTGCAGGTCACGCCCTCGGCGAACATTCTGCTCTGAAGGAAAGATCCATAGACATAGACCTCTTCAAGCACCTGCCCGTCGGCATGGTATAGCCGTTCATCGAGCAGTGCGGGCACATGGGAATCGGCAAAACGCGCACCGTGACGGTATTGATCCGTGATCACCTGGCGGCGTGCGTGACAGCGGCCACACATCTCGATCTCGCGCTGTGTCTCTCTGGGTACGCTGCGCCGCGGACGCCCGGTTTCCGGATCGATCTCCCAGCGAACGTCCCTGCGCTCGTCCAGCGAGAGTGCGAGGCCCGGGGCACCCTTGCGTTCCGGTTGTTCCGCCCACCCGACGTGGCGTGATCCCGGTCCGTGACAGGCCTCGCATCCAATGTTGATCTCAGCCCATGTCGTGTCATAGGTACGGGTCGCCGGATCATATCTTTTTTGCAGATCGGTTGAATGGCACTCCGCACACATGTAGTTCCAGTTCTGGTTGGGGCCGGTCCAGTGCAGCTCATCGGTGTAGGCGATCTCCTCGTCCGGGTAGAGGTGAAACCACCGCTGTCCGCCTTCCTGCCGTGGGCGACTATCCCAGGCGACGCCCAGCGCCTGTACACGCCCGCCGGGAAACCGGATCAGGTACTGCTGCAGGGGATAGACACCAAAGGTATAGTCTATCCGGTAGTCCTGCGGGGAGCCGTCCGGTCCGTCGGTACGGACCATGAACCGGTCCCCCTTTTTATAAAAAGTGGAGGTCACTCCGTAATGGGTGAATTCCGCATTATCGAAATCACCCAGCACGGTGTTCCCGTCCGCGACCTGCATCGCCAGATCGTGATGCGAATCCTTCCAGTTCGCATACGCCTCCTGGTGACAATCCGCACACACCGCCGTACCCACGAAACGGGCATCCCCGCTGTTGGCGGTTTCTTTTTGGGTTTCGCTGGAAATGGCAGCGATCGGTCGAAACAAACCGGCCAGAACGACCAGCACAGGAAGAAAAAAACGTCTTTTTTGCATCCGGCTATTATAACCTTGTGAATCGCTATCACCATTGTTCACCTTGGGATAGAATAATCACTGCCTTTCAACTGCCGGAGCCCGAAGGGCATGAATGTGGGCGACGAACCCCCTGCTGCACGAATCTCGTCATGATCCGGATTATCCACGATAACCCTGTGGTTGATATCACGTATTTACTCGCACCATGAAGCCTTTTGCACTGTTCCTTGTAGTCATACTGCTCGCTACCGCCTGCGCAACCAGCCCCACGGGACGCAAGCAGCTGATGATCGTATCCGAGGAACACGCTATCGAGGCCTCCAAACAAGCGTACACGGAAGCCCTCAAGCCATTTGCCAGTGAGGGTAAACTCGACAACGATCCGATATTGAAGGCAAGGGTGAACACAATCACCAGCCGGCTGATCGCGCAGGCAGTCATCATGCGCCCGGAAACCCGAAACTGGGAATGGAGCATAAAAATTCTCGATGATCCGAAGACCGTCAATGCCTGGTGCATGGCGGGCGGCAAGATGGCCCTCTATACCGGCCTGATAAAACAGGTCAATCCCACCGATGACGAACTCGCACAGGTCATGGGACACGAGATCGCCCATGCGCTGGCCAACCACACCGCGGAGAAGATGTCAGTCGCCATCGCCAGCAGCGTCGGCGTCGCGGCGGTCGGTGCGGCAACCGACAGGCCGGCAGTCACCATGGCCAGCGTGGCCGTGGCCGCACTGGCGGTCAAACTGCCAAACAGCCGCGTTGCGGAAACGGAGGCGGACCGCATCGGTATCGAACTGGCCGCCAAGGCGGGGTACGATCCCCGTGCGGCGGTCAGCCTGTGGGAGAAGATGGCAAGGGTATCCAGGGGATCCTCCCAAATGGAATTTCTGAGCACCCACCCGAATCCCGGCAATCGTCAGTCCAGACTGCGCCAGCTGGTCCCGCAGATGATGCCCTACTACGAGAGGGGCGGAAACCGGCCTGTTTATCCCCTGTGAACCGGGTTGTCGCCACCTTTGCACAAACGACATTTCCGGCCTCTGTTGCCTGATCAAAGCTGATACAGGGATCATCCCTGAATACCCGCGATTCACCCTGATTCATGCAAGGCATGAGCAATGGTGGTAAGCTCGATACCATGAACAGCCAATACCGGAGAGGAAGGCATGACCGATCCATCACACGATAAAATCAAAGATGAAGCCGTTGTCCAGGCGCTGGCGGAGAGGCTGATCAAGTACAGACTTCCCAGGGCCCTGGGCCTCAAGGAAAGGGTCGACGGAGGCGAAAAGCTCGACGAGATGGATATCGAATTCCTGGAGGAGGTCTTCAGTGACGCCAGTTCCCTCAGGCCCCTGATCGACGAGCACCCCGAATGGCAGGATGTCGCCGTCCGTCTGCTGGACCTCTACAAGGACATCACGAGCAAGGCGCTGGAGAACGAAAAGGGGTCATAATCCCGCTCTCCCCCGACGCTCCCTGCAGTACACTCCCGGCCAGTTACACCTGGCCGGCGAGATCATCCCCCAGCATCCTGACGGCCAGTTCCCTCTTCGGGTCACCCGCGAGAAAGACGGTATGGGTCGGGAAGGCGAATTCGATGCCGGCCTTCTCGAACTCATCGAAGATCCGCAGGTTCACGCGCTGCCCGTGTTCGAGATAATCCCAGTAGGCGGGCGGGATAAACCAGTAGATGACCAGGATATTGAGGCTTTCGGCATTGAAATCGTTGAAATACACCCGGGGCGGATACTCGTCGCTGCCGAC
>JARFQV010000044.1 GCA_029287615.1 Pseudomonadota bacterium
CGGATCAACAAAGAAGGGGGGTGGTGGAGGTGACGGCAGTGGAGGTGGCGGGAAAGGGAAAGGCAAGAAATAGACTTGCTGAATGCTGGTCGAGGGCCTTCCCATCTGGACCGGGGAGGCCTTTTTGTTGTTGAACCAGTGCAATCACAGGCCAATGCGCATAACGATTTACTGCACCCCCTGGGCCTCGAAATTTTACGGTTCAGTTCAATATTTCTGGCAAGCACTCCTGAAATCGAGTGTCAAGAATTTTTTACAACGATTACTACACTGTTGATGATCTTATCACTTTGATTTTCATAACAATCCATTCACTCAAAACTTCCACGTCTATTCTGAGGCAGTCTGAAGACCTTCCTTCCTGTCAGAATTTTTTACAAATCCAGGAGTCATAAGGCACTGCGATTCATTCCCCTTTATCACAAGCACCCCCATCCTGTTGTTTTAATGAACGTTATAGGATTCTGGCACAATTACTGCTTCAAATATCAGTAACCATAATAAAAGTCGGGCAGTCTAGGTTCTGTCACCGCAAGAATAACAACAGTTTACTCCCCGACAGACATGCAGAGAAAAGCAATGTGTCGATACCTGAAGCGACGGGTGATAAGCGTTTGCCTGGCTGGTCTGCTGGCAATACCCGGAAGCATATCCGCAAACACTACCCCGCTTACACACCACCTTGTCATCAGTCATATGAAATCCAGCGATAGCGATATAGTGAAACAGGTCAACCGACTTCATCTGTATGGCAGGATGTCGGGAAAGGTACAGAAAGCAACGTTCCCGGAAAACTGGCAATCCCTGATTACTTCGGATAAGACGGTGATCCGGAACCTCACCGAGAGTAATATTCCCTCTTCCAGACGGTCTGAGAAAACCAGGCCGGATGGTAAAGAAGAGACAACCACGGATGAAAAATCCGGCCCAAGGGATTTCGCTTTGCGCAAGCGCGAGTCAGGCAAGATCAGCTGGGATAACATCTCTCTGATTAACAACGTAATTCAACATGTAATTCTGCTCAATGCAAAACAGGGTATTGTTAGTCAGTTTGACTCCAAGCTTGTTACTGCCACAAGAGCATTCGAGTACATGAAAGAGCAGGATACAATCACCGCTATCGACACACTGCATGCCTTTATTCATTCAGTGCGTACGCAGATCGGCAATGAAATCAGCATGGACGATGCATATCCATTAATCATTACCGCCCGGATGATCATCGCAGACCTCGAAAAGTGATGATCTGACTCAATCTCTATCTGGATGCGGCATCTCTGACAACAGGAGCTGCCTTTCTTCCAGAGTGATATTGTCCAGACGCCGGTCAGGTATCTTGCGGCGATTCGCAATCACCACAACCCCGTCTTTATCGATTAACGGGTATTCGGACTTGAAGCCCCAGCGACGTTGTCCCTTTGCTCGTTTTTCCATCATTGGGCGCCCCCATGTGGTTGAGCATAGACGACAACTGACACACTTTCCAATGACCCGTAACCGCCCGACCGATGCGGATTTTCGAGGGGCTCCAGAATGCAGTCACGGGAATCATGCGACAGGACACCGCTCTGGAGCGGCAGCGTTTGCCACAGCCACCACCGGATCGATCAACGAACCGGAAATCCGCCGGGCCAAGGAGGTACATCGCACTGTCCCCGCGGAGAGATGTCTGAGGAGTTGGCGTGGAGTTGGATAACAGCAGATCACCAGAGGGCCAGACAGGTCAGGGAGGGTATTGCCAATTACCTACTCTCTATCGACAAATCTCCGCCCCCTTCCCTGTCGTCACGCCTTACAACGATCCCCCGCCCCCGTGGGCGAGGGAAATCCGGGCCAGCCCGGCTAGAGGTTATAGCCTGCCTCGTCGTGCAGCACGATGTCGAGACCCTGTGTTTCTTCATCGAGGTCAACGCGCAAGCCGAGAGTTGCATCCAGGATCTTCAGAATGATCCAGGTTGCCAGTGCACACCATACTAAGGTAGCCATAACCCCGATGAACTGTATGCCCACCTGCTTGCCCATGGTCACACCCTCTGCCAGACCTGCGCCGCCCAGAGTAGCGACGAAAACACCGGCAAGCAGGGTTCCGAGAATACCGCCCACACCATGAACAGGAAACACATCGAGCGAATCATCGATATGTAGTCGCCGCTTAATCATGCTGGTTGCGAAATAACAGACAATGCCTGCGGACAGGCCTATGATCAGCGCACCCAGTGGCCCGACAAATCCGGACGCCGGAGTGATGGTGCCCAGACCGGCCACCATGCCGGTGACGATACCCAGTACGCTGGGTTTGCCATGTATGCGCCACTCGCAGAACATCCACGCCAGAGAACCCGATGCAGCCCCGATATGGGTCACCAGCATGGCCATGCCGGCATCCCCATTGGCAGCCAGCGCACTTCCGGCATTGAATCCGAACCAGCCCACCCACAGCATGCCGGCACCGGCGACCGTCATGGTCAGGTTGTGTGGCGGCATTGGCGTGGTCGGGAACCCCTTGCGGCGTCCCATGACCAGTGCGCTGACCAGCGCCGCCACACCCGCATTCACATGCACCACCGTACCCCCGGCGAAATCAAGCAGACCCAGATCAGCCAGCCAGCCACCACCCCAGACCCAGTGGCAAACCGGCAGATAGACCACGGTCAACCAAAGCGCACTTAACCACAGCATCGCAGAGAAGCGCATGCGCTCGGCAAACCCGCCAACAACCAGCGCCGGGGTGATAATGGCGAAGGTCATTTGAAACATGACAAACACCGTCTCCGGAATGGTTCCGCTAAGACTATCCCGCCCCACACCTTCCAGCAACGCCTTCTCCAAACCGCCGATCCAGCTATTCAGACTACCGCCATCCCCAAACGCGAGGCTGTAGCCGTAGAGCAGCCAGAGAATGGATGCCAGACAGGTAATGGCAAAACACTGCATCAAAACCGACAACACATTCTTGCTCCGGACCAGGCCTGCATAGAACAGGGCAAGTCCGGGGATGGTCATGAACAGCACCAGCGCCGTCGATGTAAGGATCCAGGCGGTATCTGCCTGATTGAGAACATCCTGGGCAAGAACCGGTCCCGGAAACAAAACTGCGAGTATTACGGGCAGGGCGACCCATACGCCCCTGGATTGAAGGCCTGTCATCACGCTCCTCCTGACAAATAGATTCGGTATTATTTACTGGGGCCTGTTAACACTATGCATATCGTCGCGACGGTGGTCATTTTTTCGCAAGGCAAGGCAGCACGAGTGCCGTGTAGTTGTGCTACACAAGCGAGTGCTAACGCAGAATTGCGGAAAAATGGCCCCGTCCCTGCGGGTTGCGCCTGCAATCAGGCCATACGGCGTTGCTCGTCGTTCATTCAGCATCACTAAAC
>JARFQV010000114.1 GCA_029287615.1 Pseudomonadota bacterium
CTGTGATGTCAGGCCCATTCACCCGGCACCTGCTAGACTGAATATTGCGTGATTGAACGGGTATCCGGCAAAGCCGCCCTTCACCGGATTGCCGGGAACGGAAAATCCTGACCACACCCGGCTCGCCAAGTCGTTGTTAACATGCAATATTCAACGCATATGACGAATAACACGCGATGCGTCATAAAATCAGCTGAATTCTCTGGAAATGCAGCATACACAATATCAAAAGGCTGACTCTCGACGGGTTGAAGGAACGGTCTTCACAAAATCGTGCCTGATATTTCCGGTTTTATTCTCCGGGATCCTGACAAGTACATTCGCCTGGCCCATTGAGGTTACAGGGGGACCCGGTCTGACCATGGACCCCAATGGGGTCACACCACTCGCGGGCGTTGTTGAACTGACAACAGATGTCCCGACGCGGGCAACACTCACCATTAGTGACGGAACTGGCAGCCGGGTCAGGGAGTTCGCCGAGTTTCGTACAGAGCACTATCTTCCGATCCTTGGACTCAAGCCGGATGACAGTTACTCACTGGAGGTGGCTGTTACCGACCAGTCGGATGAGAGCCTGATCATGACGTACCTGCCAGCGGCCGTTACAGCACCGCTACCACCGGACTTTCCGGACATTGACGTTCTTGTCAGTGACCCTCCCAGGATGGAACCCGGATATACATTGCTGGATAAATTCACGCGAGGTAAACCCGGTACGCCTGACTCCTCCCTGCCCAGTTATGCGATTATCGTCGACAATGCGGGAGATGTTGTCTGGTATTCGACACTGGGCGCCAACGCAATGCAGCAACTGCCTAACGGCAACCTGTTTTATCTTGATGGAAATATCCTTGAGGTCGATTTGCTCGGTAATGTGAAGCAGAGCATCACACCTGCTGTTGGAGAATTGCATCACGACCTGTTTCGGACCGCAAACGGCACATTCCTCAGCCTGGGCAGCGAGAGAGTGGTTGTTTATGGCTATCCATCGAGTTACACGGACCCGAATGCACCAACACGAAACGTTTATGTCGAGGATACTCCCGTCGTGGAATTCCTGCCTGATGGCAGCCTGCTGCAAAGCTGGAAGCTGACAGACATCCTGGAGCCGACGCGCATCGGATTTGATTCGCTGAACTCGAGACCTGCGGGTTTCGACTGGGCACATGCAAACGCAGTAGTTTACGATCCGGTTGACGATTCGATTATTGTCTCCGTACGTCATCAGGATGCGGTCGTAAAGTTTTCCAGGTCAACCGGCAATCTGGAATGGATACTGGGTAACCACGATAACTGGCCAGCCGAATTTCTGCCTTTCCTTCTTACTCCCGTAGGTACGCCGTTTGAGTGGCCGTATCATCAGCATGCCCAGATGATTACGCCCTCAGGGACATTACTCCTGTTCGATAACGGAAACAACAGGGCCAGCCCTTTTGATGGAAGCACACCAACTCCCGATCATGAAAACTACAGTCGCGCGGTTGAATATGCGATCGACGTGGACAGCATGGAGGTGCGACAGGTCTGGGAGTACGGCGCACAGATCGAGCAGAACTTTTTTACCCGCAGTCAGAGCGATGCCGACCGGATGAACACTACCGGTAATGTATTAATTACCTCTTCGGCAACCTCGTGGCTGGGCGGGGTGTCCAGCGGAACACTCGGCATGGGAAGCTGGCACACGAGGATAACCGAGGTCGATCACAATACGCCGGCAGACAAGGTATTCGAAATGGCGGTTTTCAACACAACGAGCAATTCGATGTTAAGGACGTATAGAAGCGAAAGAATACCTGACCTGTACCCCCTGGATAGCGACTCGGATGGCGTGCCTGATTACCAGGATAACTGCATACATACACCCAATGGAATACTTATCCCGGATGCCGGTGGCAACAGTCAGGTGGATACCGATGGCGATGCACTCGGCGACGCCTGTGATCCGGATGATGATAACGACGGCCTGACAGACGCGCAGGAACTGGCACTGGGCACAGCTCCCTTGCTGGCGGACACAGACGGGGACGGCTTGAGTGACTCAAACGAAGTCAGTGCCGGTGACCCGTTTGCCTACGATATTGGTGTGGATACTGATCCGAATGATGACGACACAGATGGCGACTGGATAAAGGATGGCGATGAGGTGAGCATGGGCACCGATCCGGTTGACCCCGCCGATTACCCGGGCAATGGCGACTACAACGGAAACTCGGCGGTCGATGCCGGTGATCTGGTGGCCTGCACACGCCTTCTCATGATTGCCGGTTATGACCTGCGCTGCGATGCCGCACCACTGGATATCAACGGTGCCCCCGTGCTGGACGGGTATATCTACTCGAGTGACATACTGATTATCCAGCAGCGCGCGCTGGGCGTACGCTAGTGAACAGAAGGGTTCTGATGGTTATTCAGTATCACTGAGAATAGGGCAGAATGACTATATTGCTGCACTGGCCCTCCACCACACGTTGTCCTGCCTGCTCGAACCCGCTCTTCCCGGGTATGGTTCAAGTACGGATGGCACTGCCTGCTTATACTGCAGGAAAAGCGGCGTCCCGTCCCCGGCCTCCAGCAGCACAATCAGGCAGCGAGTGCCGACACTGCCGACCCCGACGACCTTCCTTGCGATGTCGGTCAGTGAGAATCGGTCGAGCAGTATGCGGAGCTGTTTCAGAACCTGAACGGTAACCATACCGGGCAATCCACTTGAATGATCCGTTGCGACTACGAACCATGCCTTCAGAGTAACCCGCTTGTAGTGCAGGAACATAATGATGATGTAACCAACCATGGGACAGATGCGGATCGGTCTTCTCCGAGCCTTTCCAGACGTTTAGCATTTGGTGATACAGACGGTGCGGGTGTAGTCTTGGTAATAGTTTTCAAAAACCACGAATAACGGAGCATCCGATGTCATCAGAAACTTTCAGTCATATTTGCACCCGACTACTGGCGGGCCTGTTGCTCGCTGCCAGCTTCACTACGCCTGCTCACGCCTTTTTCGTCAGCTTCTCAAACACGGATTTCAACACCACGACTGCGTACAGCACCGTAGCAACCTTTTCATTTTCGATCGAGATAAGCGAACCATTACAAAGCGGGGTATACAGCAACCCTGTCAATGCCGGCATCGATTATTCCGTTTCGGGTTCACTGGTATCCGGCACCCCGTCGACCTTTCCAGCCTTTGCCCTGCATCGCCCGGAGCCCGGGGCTCCAGCTATCACTGGCAGTGAATTTTACGGCCAGGGAAGCTCGCTTCAGTTCGAGATTGCAGCAGGTGCCGACCTGACAGACGGCGTGCAAATTACGGACCTGGCCGAGATGGATGACTTTGCCCTTCCATCCATGCTCATTGAGCCCGACCCCCTGCTGTCTGCTGTAACCGGTTCATCTTCCAGTCCGGTGTTTGTATTCAATGGCCGCGAGATTCAGGACATCACAGGCCGCAGCCGCTTCCATCCAGCACTCCTGGTGCTGTACAGCGATGGCACAGGCTCACTACGCAACAGTAACAACATCGTCAACAATAATGTCTATACCGAGATTCCATTCGGGTCAGAATATATAACGAACCTGACCTTTGATCCTGCCACAACCACCCTTATTGCACCTGTGCCTGTACCGGCCGCAGCGTGGCTATTCTGCTCGGGCCTGCTGCTACTCACCGGAATATCCAGGCGCAAGACAGAAACCTGACAACTTCATCAAGAGAAAGCCCGCCCAGGTTGGGCGGCAACAATACGATGCAGTTGCCGGACCTGGCCTGGCATCTCTGACCGGCACACCGGGTAATTCAGTTTCTTGCCATGTCTTC
>JARFQV010000184.1 GCA_029287615.1 Pseudomonadota bacterium
CGTAGGGCCCACTATGCCTGCGCCAATGTGCCTATCAGCTGGCCGCTTAGCGACTCGCTGATATGTGCATTTAATACGATACAGGACACAAGGTCCAGGACGCATCGCACATGCATCATATCATTGCCGACACAATTGTCATGCTACATGTTGCCTTCGTGGCGTTTGTCGTTCTGGGAGGCTTGCTGGTATTACACTATCCGCGGCTGGCCTGGTTTCACGTACCGGCCGTAATCTGGGGGGGCTACGTTGAGCTGAGCGGGACCATCTGCCCACTGACGCCGCTGGAGAACCGGTTTCGGTTGCAGGGAGGCGAGGCAGGTTACCAGGGTAGTTTTATCAGCCACATGCTGGAATCACTGCTGTACCCGCCTGGCCTGAACCGGCAGACACAGATGATGCTCGGCGTTCTTGTACTGGCGATCAACCTGATGATCTACGGGTGGATGCTCTACCGGAATCACCGCGCCAGACGCGCGCAGAAACACCGCTGATAGAGCAGCGATGTATGGTCTATTCGGAATACAGCGTCCCTGCTGTTGGTCTGTGCAGGTACATTCCCCGCACGCGAGACTTCGGTTTTGCTAGAACCTTCCGAGCGGCCTTACGAAAGTATATTTGGCCGGATCGACAACCAGGGTCTCACCCGCTTCCCCCACGTTTCCACCCAGCAAGGTGAATGGCAATGTCACAACAAAGACGCCGGTTGTTACCAGGGTTACGAACATCATGCCGGGCCGTACCATGGCGGCGTCTGCCAGCATTTCACCGCTGGTGGGTTCACCGTTCAAATTACCATAACCCATGTCACTGTAGGCCGAAGCAACAGAGGCATGGGTGACGGAGACAAAGCCCAGCATGAAGGCAAACAGTCCATTCAGCAGTTTTTTCTTCAAGATGCGCATTATGCGTTCCTCTTGTTGTTACCCACGGTACAGATGCCGGTACCAGGGAAATGTTTGCAAATTACACTTATCCGGGTGATTGAACCGATTGATGACAACCAACCGGAGGCATCACCCCTGACCCAGGATCATCTGTAACTACCTGTTGAAAAATGGAATCAGGTTCCATTTGGCCATTCCCTATCATTATCGACTTTTTATGGCAAAAACTTGATCCCGAGTCCTCACTCTGCCAGTCTTCCCGGGCGGAAGTAGCAGAGTAACTATAGATATTACATAGAACCATCAAGCATTCAATAGTTTATAGCGAATAATTAATGAATTGATCAATAAGTGTCATTATTTGATTGCGATAGTGGCCATACATTGCTCCGGGTCCCGTGACTCCTTGCATGATGCGGGTTAAAAAGCTTGCAAACATACGGTATATATAGATAATTGATAATCATTATCATTACTAATCAAGTTTACTGTACGGTGATGCCATGTCCTGTCTCAAATTGTCTGCGATGAAACCCGGAGCTTCCGGCATCATATCGGCCCTGCATACAGAGGAAGATCTGTTCCATCGGCTGGCTGGTATGGGTTTTCGTGTCGGGAAACTGGTGACGGTCGTCAGACGCGGGAAATTTTCCGGTCCCATGCACATACGTATCGGCACCACGGATATCATGCTGCGACGCCTTGATGCCCAGAAGATAGACATTCATCCTTCGATCTGAGTTTGTAGCATATCGCTGTCTCTACCTCTGTCACTCATAACGCTGCGGTGTTTCCGGTCTCGCATAGAGTGTGAAGTTATTACGAAGTTAGTAAACAGCCTGTCCGGATTTACCATATCCGGCATGGCCTGGCATGCAGGAAGCAAGACAATGGCTTCTCCCCTATCAGGATTCATACCCGTCACCAGTATGGCTACGGTGGCATGGACAGGTTCAACCCTACAGGTATCCGAATGAAAAGAATCGCCCTTCTGGGCATGCCAAACACGGGCAAGTCTACCTTCTTCAATCGACTGACTGGCGCTTCCGCCAGGGTCGGAAACTGGCCGGGAGTAACGGTTGACCTGCTGGGTGCGAAAGTGCTGCTGGGAGATGAAACGGTCGAAATCGTTGACCTGCCCGGAATCTACGATCTGCACGGGTTTTCGGACGATGAGCAGGTAGTCAGGCACTTCCTCGAAAACAATCCGGTCGATCAGGTCCTGATCGTGCTGAATGTTTCCCAACTCGACAGACAACTCAGCCTGGTATTGCAGATCCTGCAGCTAAAGATGCCCGCGGTATTGCTGCTGAATATGGTGGATGAAGCCAGACGCCATGGAATCAGCGTCGACAGGGAGAAAATGTCGGAAATGCTGGGCATCCCGGTCCTGGGTATGAGTGCGAAGTATGGCGATGGTTACAAGGAGGCGCATGAACTGATTACCCGGGAGGTACGAAACAGTGAACCTGTCAGGCTGGAAAAAATCAGGGAACTGCTGGTGCGGGACGATGAAATCGAAAACACCATGGAGCATGTTTTCACCAGCACTGTTCAGGTCCCCGCGCAACTCTCGAATACGCTGACGGAAAAGCTGGATAACCTCTTTTTGCATCCGTGGCTGGGCCTGCCGCTCTTTTTCGGTGTGATGTTTTTACTCTTTCAGGCGATCTTTTTCCTGGGTGCGCCGCTGCAGGATCTGGTGGCCTGGATCCTGGATCAGTTCAGGGTTCTGGTACTCGATCCGCTGTTCAGCAATGTACCAGCCGTCCTGAACGGCGTTCTGCTCGACGGCATCTATAACGGGGTCGGCACGGTTGCCTCCTTCATCCCGATTATCATCATGTTCTTTCTGTTCATGGCCCTGGTGGAGGACTCGGGTTATCTCTCCAGGGCGGCCTTTCTGATGGATACCCTGATGTCGAAACTGGGTCTCGATGGACGCAGTTTTGTCATGGTACTGATGGGATTTGGATGCAATGTGCCCGCCCTGATGGGAACCCGGGTCATGCGCTCGCGGGCACTCCGGCTGCTAACCATGCTCGTTATCCCCTTCTCGCTGTGCTCGGCCAGACTGCAGGTCTTCCTGTTCATGATAGCCGCCCTGTTCACGGCAGACCAGGCGCCGCTGGTACTGTTCAGCCTGTATCTGTTCAGTTTCACCACCGTCTTCCTGACGGCCCTGCTTTTCAAGGGTAAATACCACAGCGAAGAAGCCTTTATTCTGGAACTGCCACCCTACCGGTTTCCGACGCTACGACAGATGATTCTGCGCGGCTGGCACGAGACGCGACATTTTCTGCACCGGGCCAGCAAGTTCATCATCGCCGGAGTGGTACTGGTCTGGCTCCTGACCAACTTTCCACCCGGTGTGGAAACCGCGAGCGCGCAGACCTGGGCTGGCAGGATCGGCGAGTTTCTCTCCCCGGTACTGGACCCGATTGGTATCGATCAGCAGCTCACGATCGCGCTGATTTTCGGTTTTGTTGCCAAGGAGATCGTGGTCGGTGCCCTGGCGGTTATCTATGGCAGTGAGGGTACGGAACTGATGGGATTGATGGCCAATCAACTGGACTGGGTCCAGGCCTACAGCTTCATGCTGTTTACCCTGATCTATACCCCGTGCCTTTCCACGGTGGCAACCATTCGCAGCGAATCCAGAAGCACAGCCTTTACCATTGTATCGGTTGCCTGGCCACTGGCCCTGGCCTGGGTGGTGAGTTTCATCTTTTATCACGGGGCAAGGGCGATGGGGTACTGATCCGGTAACGAGTACCCTGGTAATGTGGCAGGACTTTTCGTCACAGCGGACATTCATGGATCCTGACCGGGGTACCGGCCGGGATTTCATCGAATAGCCGGATTACCTCGTGATTACGCATCTTGATACAACCATGTGACGAGGGTATTCCCATGGGATCATCATCGGGGCAGCCATGTATATAGATGTAGCGACGCATGGTGTCCACCCTGCCGAAGCGGTTTCTGCCCGGTTCCTGGCCACAGAGCCAGAGTATCCGGGTCAGAATCCAGTCCCGTCCCGGATATCTTGATCGCATCTCCGGGCGGTAGATCTCTCCAGTCGGACGACGTCCGACGAATATTGTATTGACGGGGCAGCCATCCCCGATCCTTGCCCGTACCTGGTGCCAGCCTCGCGGTGTGCACTCGCTATCCATCACCTCTCCGGGCCCATTGCGCGCGGTGGCGATGGAGCAATCCATCCGCACCTCACCATCACGGGACATGCGCAGCCTTTGATCCGCGATGCTGATTTCCACAAGAGAATTTGCTGGATCCGTTGTCTTGATCATTCTGTTCCGTTCTTCGTCCCGTATCTCTATTTAGTGGCTAAAACCGAAACATCTTCCAGCCCGTCATAGTTTCCGTCACTTGCCAGCCGGTATCCCTCTACGGTACTCCGTGCCGCGTAGACATGATCCTCGTACCACAAGGGGATATAAGGCAACAGCTCGTTCAGTCTTGTCTGCAGTTCGCGAAATACGCTGGCCTGGGCCTGCATACTTTCGCTGGCCTCCGCCCGCTCGATCAAACGGTCTACCAGCGGGTCACTGAATCGCCCCCGGTTGGCACCGGAGGGGGGCAGCGACTGACTGTGAAAGATATGGCGGAAGATATCCGGTGTCTTGATTCCCACCCAGGCAAGGGAGAACATCTGGAAGCGTCCCGCCTTTATATCACCGTAAAAGGTACCCCAGTCGTAGCTCTGCAGCCGGACATCGATGCCCACCTGTCCCAGTTGGTGCTGGATAATGGTTGCCAGCCGCACGCGCACCGCGTCGGTGGATGTCTTGTAACTGATGCTGAGCTTCCTGTCACCGCCCGGATTCAACCCCTGCAGCAGTCTGCGGGAGAGATCGGGATTATAACCGTAGGCGTCCAGTTCGGGATGACCGCTCCAGTGATCCGCTGGCAACAGCGCAGATGCGGGACGCGCGGCATCTCCCAGGGCAAAGCGTATGATGGCCTTGCGGTCGATAGCATGGGCGATGGCCTGTCTGACTTCGAGCTTTCCGGTAACAGGATCCTCGAGGTTAAATCCCAGGTAGGAAAAATTACTGCCCGGCGCCTCTTCGACTCGTATTGTTTCCTCCTCTTTGAGATAGGAAATCAGCTCTGCCGGCAGATCGTTCTGGATCAGGTCGATTTCACCCCGCAGCAGCTTGAGTACCCGCACAGTCGGGTCAGCGACCCTGATGAACTCGACCAGTAGGTCGTCCTGTCTGCGCCTCAACACCAGGCGCCCTGGATCAGGCCACTCCTCCAGTTCGAATGCACCACTGCCGACAGGGCGGGTATTGAAGGGAGCCGACGATTCAATGCCTGAGGCCGGCAGAATCCCCAGTACGAGATAGGCCGGAAACAAGGGATCAGGGTGACTCAGGTGAAAATCAAGGGTGTCCGGATCCAGGACTTCGATGTGCTTGATGAGTTCGAGTGGTCCCCGGTTTGGTGAGGCGTTATCGGCGTCGAGTACGGACCGGTAGGTAGCCGCAACGTCCCTTGCCATCAGACGCGATCCGTCTGAAAATTCCCGCCCCCCCTCCTGCAGCCGGATACGGTAGTGTGCAGGGTCCGGCATAGTCCAGGTAGCCAGCCCCGGTATCGGTTGTGAGCGCTCATCGAATTCCACGAGGCGGCGGTACAGTAACCGGTTGATGCGTGTTGAAGCGGCATCGGTGGCGTAACGCGGATCCAGGTTCACGGGCGCACTGGCCAGGCCAAACCGTAACCTCTTCCCCTCCGGTGCCTGGTTGCATGCGCTGAGCAACACCAGGCCGAGCAGGATCAGGAGGCTGCGAATTCTGTATGCCGGACGGCGCATCATGTTATGGTAGCAGTTCACCACCAGTTGTTCATCGCGAACACGGTTCCTGGAACCGTGGCAAAGAGGTGCGTTACCGGGTTATTCTGGTGCGACTGAACGGTTCACGGGTGATGTCCAGCGAGCCGTTCACCACTGGCTGGCTGCAGGGAGAACAGGCCCGGGGCCGGCCTGTAGACGTGCCGGTCTCTGGCGGCCAGGCTTGCGCTGTCTACCGGGTTAGGTATTCAAACCAGGGTCTGAAAAGGAGAAGCCAAAATTGAAAATACAAACCTCTCGATACAGTACCATCTTCGGGACGATTCTACTGCTGTCACTGCTGATATTGTCTCCGGTTCAAGCCGGCTCACTCGCCGGTGTGGATTTCCCGGACCAGGTCCCGGTCGGTGGCAAGGACCTGGTGCTGAACGGCATTGGCCTCAGAACGGCTACTGTCCTCAAGGTAAAGGTGTATGTCATGGGACTGTATCTGGAGGACAGGAACAGCGATGCCAGTGCGATCATAACCTCCGGGCAGAACAAACGCATTGATATGCGCTTCGTACACAAGGTCACCGCGAAGGAACTGCGGGGTGGCTGGACGGAAGGCTTTGAGGACAACTACAAGGATGTGGGGAGTATTCGTGCCGAGATCGAAAAATTCAATGCGAGTATGCGCGATGTCAGTGATGGTGACAGCATCGTACTGGACTTCGCCGGAGATGCCGTGGATGTATTCATCAACGGAAAAAAAATCGACTCTGTGAAGGGAAACACATTCCAGCAGGCGGTGTTATCGATATGGCTGGGCCCGGAACCACCCAATCAGGGACTGAAGAAAGGAATTCTTGGTAAATAGCGGTTGCGGCCCGGAATACACCAAAGGCTGTTACACCGGCTCGATCGGCCGTTCGGCTGGCCATCACAGACTCCCCCTCGGGGGATATTCGGGAAAAGGGGTACCATACAGCTAGATCGAAATCTCGTGTGCCTTTCCGGCCCCGCTGGGTACACGGATGCGATCCACCATCTCGACCACACTGCGTGGTGGACGAGGTGTGAATCGGCTGATCAGCCAGGCGGTGCAGAAGTTGAGTAGCATGCCCAGGGTACCGATGCCTTCCGGGGAAATCCCCCACCACCAATGCTCGCTGTTATTGAGTTCCGGGTGCAGGAACTTGAAGTAGATAATGTATATGGCGGTAAAGCTGATGCCGATGATCATGCCGGTGACGGCACCTTCTTTGTTCATACGCCGGCTGAATATACCCAGGATGATCGCCGGAAAAAACGAAGCGGCGGCCAGACCGAAGGCAAATGCGACCACCTGGGCGACAAAACCCGGCGGGTTGATACCGAAGTAACCGGCGATACACACCGCAATCCCGGCTGCGAAACGGGCCGTGATCAACTCCGTACGCTCACTGATGTTACGGCTCAGGCCGCGCTTGAACAGATCATGGGCAATGGCGGTGGAGATTACCAGCAACAGACCGGCCGCAGTGGACAGGGCCGCGGCCAGTCCCCCCGCCGCCACCAGTCCGATGACCCAGTCCGGCAGTCTGGCGATCTCCGGATTGGCGAGCACCATGATATCGCGATCGATAAAGAGTTCGTTTTCCACCTCCGATGCCGGACCGGTGTACTGGATGCGCCCGTCTCCGTTCCTGTCATCGAACCGGATCAGGCCGGTCGTTTCCCAGTTTCTGAACCATTCAGGCGCCTGTTCATAGGGCGCATCGGCAACGGTATTGAGCAGATTGGTGCGCGCAAATGCGGCCACGGACGGAGCCGTGGTATACAACAGGGCAATAAACAGCAGGGCCCAGCCGGCTGAAATGCGCGCTGCCGCCACCTTGGGCACCGTGTAGAAACGCACGATTACGTGCGGCAGGCCGGCTGTACCAACCATCAGTGCTGCTGTAATGAAAAAGACATCCTGCATTGCCTTGCTGCCATCGGTATAAGCGGAAAAACCGAGTGCATGGTTCAGGCCATCCAGGCGTTCCAGCAGATATTGACCGGAACCGTCGGTGACCGTTGCCCCGAATCCGAACTGGGGAATCACATGACCGGTCATGATCATTGAAATAAAAATGGCCGGCACCAGGTAAGCGAAGATCAGCAGGCAGTACTGCGCCACCTGGGTGTATGTGATGCCCTTCATGCCGCCCAGAACCGCGTAGAAAAAGACGATCCCCATGCCGATAAAGACACCGGTGGTGATCTCTACATCGAGGAAGCGTGAGAAAACGATCCCCACTCCCCGCATCTGCCCGGTGACATAGGTGAAGGATACAAAGATCGCGCAGACCACCGCCACCATCCGTGCGATTTGTGAGTAGTAGCGGTCACCGACGAAATCGGGCACGGTATATTTGCCGAATTTGCGCAGATAGGGGGCGAGCAGCAGGGCCAGCAACACATAGCCGCCGGTCCAGCCCATCAGGTAAACGGAACCGTCCCGGCCCATGAAGGAAATCAGCCCGGCCATGGAGATGAAGGAAGCGGCGCTCATCCAGTCCGCGGCAGTCGCCATGCCGTTGACTACCGGATGCACGGAACCGCCGGCCACATAGAAGTCCCCCGTGGAGCGGGCACGGGCCCAGAGCGCAACCCCGATATAAATGGCAAAAGATGTCGCCACCATGATGAATGTCCAGGCCTGGACATTCATCGGTCCCCGTGCTCCTTTTCATCGAAACCGAATTTTCGGTCCAGCCGGTTCATCAGCCAGACATACACAAAGATGATGAGGACAAAGATATAAATCGAGCCTTGCTGTGCGAACCAGAACCCCAGCCCGAATCCGCCCAGCCGGATCTGGTCCAGCTGATCGACCAGCAGAATGCCGAAACCGTATGAGACCGCGAACCAGATGGTTAACAGAATGCTCAGGTATTGCAGGTTTTTGCGCCAGTATTGTTTGTACTTCGAGCGGTGCGCCATGAACCGAAGTCTAACGCATTTCCAGTTGCAGGCGAACCCGCAATTTCCGGAAGGCCTCGCTGGTCAGCATGTCCGGTATGAGCAAGACATGACTGGTTTGACCTGTATCGGTCCTGAAACTCAGGATCACCGCATAAGACTGCACATAGGCTGGTGGCAGCAGGATCGCACTGTACCGGTTCCTGTCAGCGGTATACAGGTACCACTGCTGGTCTGTGGACCACACTATCCGTTCAATGGCTTGCGGATGGTTGCGGGACGCGTGCCGGCCGAGATTGGCAGTCAGACTGCAGACCAGTACGGTGATTGCGACAAGCAGCAGCCAGAATGGCGGATCGAGCAGAAAAACAACGATAACGGCACTGCCATGTACAAGCCACAGCAGCGCGGCAAGCACGGGCGATGCGTTCAGTTCAAGAAACAGCGGTGTGGCGTATGGCTTCGACAATCTTGGCGACATCCCTGTCGGCTGGAATCATCCGGCCCATTAACCATTCAATCAATACCGAATCCGGATAGCCCAGCAATCGCTCGAAGGTCTCGCACTCCTGTGCTTCCAGCCCGGAATAGCCATGTTCCAGAAACTCATTGAGCAGGATATCCAGTTCCCGCATTCCCCGCCGGCACTGCCACCGCAGGCGATTGAGTGAAGTTTCCGGTTCCGTCATCAATCAATGCCGTTCAGAAGGACTGTTTCACCATCAACTCCTTGATATGTCCGATCGCGCGGGTCGGATTGAGACCCTTGGGACATACATCCACGCAGTTCATGATGGTATGGCAACGAAACAGCCTGAAGGGTCCATCCAGTTCATCCAGGCGCTCATTGGCTGCCTGGTCGCGGCTGTCTGCCAGGAACCGCCATGCCTGCAGCAGGGAGGCCGGTCCCAGGAACTTGTCCGGGTTCCACCAGAAGGAAGGGCAGGATGTCGAACAGCAGGCGCACAGGATACATTCGTACAGGCCGTCGAGCTGTTCCCGTTCGGACGGCGATTGCCGATGTTCAACCTCGGGTACCGGATCGTTATTGATCAGCCAGGGACGCACCGCCCTGTACTGGCGGTAGAAAACCTCCATGTCCACGATCAGGTCGCGTATCACCGGCAGGCCGGGCAAGGGACGTATGACGATGGGTGTCTTGAGCTCGTTCAGCGGGGTAATACAGGCGAGCCCATTGCGCCCGTTGATATTCATGCCGTCGGACCCGCATACGCCTTCCCCGCAGGAACGTCGAAATCCGAGAGTGTCATCACCGGCCTTGATAGCAAGCAGGGCATCCAGCAGCATCATGCCCGGCCGGATGGCTGACTCCTCCAGCACGTATTCCTGCATGTACGGCTTGCGGTCGGTTTCCGGATTAAAGCGGTAGATGGAAAATTGCATACCTGATTCCTGATACTAATAGGTCCGTGCCTTGGGCGGGAAGGCATCCACGCTAAGCGGTTTCGTTCGCACCGGCTTGTAGTCGATGGAGCGGTCTTCCCGAAAGTACAGGCTATGGCGCAACCAGTGCAAATCGTCCCTGTCCGGGTAATCCATGCGACTGTGTGCTCCACGGCTTTCCTTGCGGGAATAAGCTGAAATTACCGTCGCAAGTGCGACATCCATCAGGTTTTCCAGTTCCATGGCCTCCACGCGCGCGGTATTGAATATCCTGCTGTGATCTTTCAGTGTGGCATCGTCCATCCGCCGTACCAGTTCCTCCACACGCGAGATGCCTTCCTTCAGGATTTCCTCGGTACGAAACACCCCGCAATAATCTTCCATTACGTTGCCGAGTTCGGTTCGTAGACCGTCAATGGATTCCCCTTCCCCCCTTTTGTCCCAGCGGGCAAGGCGCGCCATCGATTTTTCTGCCTCTTCATCCGACATGGGTCGGTGATAGCGATTCTCGGCCAGGTAGCCGATGATATGATTGGCGGCCGCCCTGCCAAAAACCAGGATATCCAGTAGCGAATTGCCACCCAGCCGATTCCCGCCGTGTACGGAAACACAGGCGCATTCCCCGGCGGCATACAGCCCTGGCATGGTCTCTTCCGGCCCCTGGTTTTCCGGAACGACCACCTGTCCGAAACGATTGGTGGGAATACCTCCCATCGTATAGTGCACGGTCGGCGCCACAGGTGCGGGCGTATCGCACAGATCCAGGTGCAGGAAGGTCAGCACCATGTCACGAATGGCCGGCAGCCGCTTGCGGATCATGTCGCTGTCCAGGTGGTCAAGCCGGAGGAGCACATGATCCTTTCCGGGTCCGCACCCGCGTCCTCCGCGGATTTCGGTAGCGATTGCACGGCTCACCACGTCACGGCTGGCCAGGTCCTTTGCCTGTGGCGCATAACGCTCCATGAAGCGCTCGCCTTCGCAATTCACCAGGAATCCTCCTTCACCGCGTGCGCCCTCGCTGATCAGCATGCCCTTCCCGGCGATCCCCGTCGGGTGGAACTGGACGAACTCCATGTCCTGCAGGGGAATGCCTGCGCGCAGGGCCATGGCCATACCGTCCCCGGTATTGATCAGGGCATTGGTATTGGTGCGAAACAATTGCCCAACGCCACCCGTGGCGATCAAAGTGGTCTTGGCCTCGATGATCATTACCTCGCCGGTCGCGATTTCCATGACGAAGGCACCCAGGATATAGCCTTCCCGGTCGCGGACCAGATCGATAGCGAAAAATTCGTCAAAGAAATGGGTCTTGGCGCGGAGATTCTGCTGATAAAGGGTGTGCAGGATCGCATGACCGGTCCGGTCTGCTGCAGCGCAGGTCCGTGCTGCCTGCTCACCGCCGAAGTCCCTGCTCTGACCACCGAAACGACGCTGGTAGATGCGTCCGTCTTGCTGGCGTGAAAACGGAACCCCGAAGTGTTCCAGTTCATAGACGGCCTGTGGTGCGGCCCTGCACATATACTCGATCGCGTCCTGGTCGCCCAGGTAATCACTGCCCTTTACGGTATCGAACATATGCCAGTGCCAGTTATCGGGAAGAACATTGGCCAGGGCCGCATTCACGCCGCCCTGTGCCGCAACCGTATGTGACCGGGTTGGAAATACCTTGGATACAACGGCAACACGCGCATCGGCCTGTGAGAGTTGCAGCGCTGCGCGCAGACCTCCCCCACCGGCGCCGATGATGAGGGTGTCGAATTTTCTTCTGGGCAGATTCATGAATCAGGATCCGTTCTGCATACCCGCGATCAACAGGATACTCAGGGCCCAGACACCGCATCCTGCCAGCATGAATGCCACCAGCGTCAGGCCGACCAGGCGTAACCCCGAATGCGGGAGATAATCCAGCAGCACATCACGCATACCCACCCAGGCATGAATGACCAGGGCCACTATAAATCCGGCGCTGGCCAGACCGACCGCACGCCCACCCAACCAGGCTCGCCATTCCTCGTAATCAGGACTCGGGAAGCGGATAAAATGAAGAACGAGGTAGACGAGAAATATGGCCAGATAGACAGCACTGATCCTTTGCAGTAACCAGGCACGCAAGCCGTGGGCATGCCGGCTCACAGGATCCACCCCACCCAGCCAAGTGTGATCAACAGGGCAAGGATACTGGTAATCCACGCGCTACGTCTGGCGGTATCGCGGTCTACCCCGATGTCCAGATCGATCAGCAGAAATCGCAGGCCGGCCAGTATGTGATGAGCAAGAGACCACACCAGCAATACGGATACGGTTCTTGCCCAAACGGAATCCAGCCACTTTCCGGCAAGCGCAAAACCGGCGGGTTCCTTCAGTGACAGGTCGAGCAGGTAGATTACTACCGGGAGTGACAGAAAAATCAGAATACCGCTGATTCTATGGGCAATCGAGGCAACCGCACCAGCTGGCATGCGGATTTGCAGAAGGTTGAGAAACCTGGGGGCCGGGTCTTGTTGTGGCATGGACTTTTTATACCACCGGGGGATAAGGATGACCAGTCCGCGACCGGTTGTGATTCGATGGCTGACAGGCCACGGCAGATTGACTAGAATCGGGCGTTCCGTAGAACTGAACGGGGTACGACATGAAGGCCGACTGGAGAACCTTCCTGGTGGAGTCTGGCGCTGAACTGGATTGCAATCTGGTCATGCACTACGGCAATCCGGGCCAGGAACTGAGCGTTGCACTTACCGGCAATGTATTTGCGGATCTGTCCCATTATGGCCTGCTCTCCGCGCATGGTGATGATGCGCTGAACTTTCTGCAGAGCCAGTTCAGCAATGATCTGCGCCTGGTGGATGACAATACCAGCCAGCTCAGTGCGTACTGCAGTCCAAAGGGCCGCATGCTCGCCAGTTTCAGGGTGTTTCGGCGCGGAGATACCTATTATTGCCGGATTCCGGCGGAATTACTGGAACCCGTGCTGGAACGTCTGCACATCTATGTCATGCAGGCCAGTGTTACGCTGGAAGACGCAAGCGAGGCCCTCATACGCATGGGCGTTTCCGGCCCCGATGTGGTAGAAGAGCTGGGGGCAGTGGTCGGTGCACTACCGGAGCAGAATAACAGCGCCATCCACTCGGACGATATGACGGTGATCCGGGTCCCCGGCGAGCATCCCCGGTTCGAACTCTATCTTGCCACCCTCGAGATGGCGAAGAAGGTATGGGATACCCTGAACGTGCGCTGTGCACCCGTCGGGATCAATGCCTGGAAACTGCTGGAGATCGAGGCAGGCCTGCCAACGATCTATCCACAGACAGTGGACCTGTTTGTACCCCAGATGGCGAATATGCAGCTTGTGGAAGGCGTCAGCTTCAAAAAGGGCTGCTATCCCGGTCAGGAGATCGTGGCCCGCATGCAATATCTGGGTAAACTCAAGCGGCGGATGTACCTGGTGCGGATTGAAACCGATGCAGCGTTGGAACCGGGCGACGAATTGTTTGAATGCGCGGATGCCGAGCAGTCGGTTGGCAGGATCGTGGATGCGCAGCTGCACCCCGATGGCGGCTATGCTGCCCTGGCCGTGATCCAGATCAGCAGTGCCGCGGGAGGGGATATCTGCCTGCAGGGCCGGGATGGAGCCAATGTGCGTTTCGATTCCCTGCCCTATTCCTTCGAGGACTGATTCTGCCTGGTTTTCGCGTCCCTGATACGGGACATCAGATCATCGGCAGTCAATGGATGTTCCTTTTCCCTTGCAGGCGCAAGTGCCATCTCGCGCTGGTAGGTGTAGAGTTCGCTACGCAGGTGCGCCCGCATGTCGTGGCCTGTGCGCCGTTCCCGTTCGTCCCGCAGACCCTGCAGATCGATCGGCGCCACCACGACCTTTTCGCCTGGTCCCGGATCCGCCTGCGCCAGGATACGCCCGTCATAATCGACCACCATACTGCCACCTGGCCAGCTGAAGGGCGGGTAATTTTTCAGGCTGGCACCCTGATTGGCTGCCAGCACATAAGCGGTATTCTCCGCGGCACGCGCACGATTGAACAGGGTCCACCAGTCCATCGGCGGCGTCGCTCCCCAAGGGTCCATATAGGCCGAAAGACGGATAATGACCTCGGCCCCGTTGAAGGCGATCTGGCGTATGGCCTCGGGAAACAGCCAGTCGTAACAGATAGCGACCCCCAGCTTGCCGATATCCGTATCGACGACCGGGAAGGGATCCGAGGGATAGTCCGCGATATCGTGCGGGCTTGCATGAAGTTCCCATGGAATCCAGGGATTCGTCTTGCGATATTTGGACAAAAGCCCTTCGGGCCCCACCAGCGCGGTGGTATTGAATACCATCTCTGGATAATCGGGATCGGCCTCCAGAAAGCTACCGGTCTGGATGTAACAACCGTACTGCCTGCATAGTTTCTGATATCGGTCGGTGTATTCGTTGGGTACGGGGATGGCAAGCCGGTCACGCAATCTGGCGACGCTGTCGAAGACGGGGGCTGCATGGGCGAACTCGGGAAATGCCAGCAGGCGGACGTCGAAAAACGGTTCGTAACCGGCGATGGTCTGTTTCGCTATTTCACACATTCGTCTGCAGCGTTCGGCGATCTCCTCACGACGAACCGGGCAGGGAAAATCAGTCTGGCAGGCGGCTGCATAGTACATGAGTATGCTCTACATGATCAGAGGGACAAATCGATGATTTCCATCCTGTGGTTTACCCGGGGATGTTCTGAAGAGGGACCCTGTACGAGCAGCGCCAGTCCGGTGTCGATCCCCTCTGCACGCAGCCATTCCCTGGTAAAGGCACCCCAGTCCTCGCGATTGCGTTCAACCAGCACCGGCTGGACGCCGTAGGAGAACAGCAGTTCCTGGCAGGTTGCCGCTGACGGGCTGAATGCGGTCACGCAGACCGGCAGCTTGAAGCGGGAGATATTTCTCGCCGTGCCACCACTGGTGGTCGGAACCACCACCGCTTCCGGATGAACGCGTTGCAGGGTCAGCTCCACGCTCAGGGTGATCAGGTCGGTCAGGGAGACATCACCATCCCTGCCATAACCCTTTAGCGCCTCCCTGAGCGGCCAGGCCGGGCGATGCGGCTCCGTTTCCTCCGCGATCCGGACCAGCATGTCGACCGCAGCAACCGGGTAGGCCCCCATGGCGGATTCTTCCGACAGCATGACACAGTCCGTGCCATCCAGAATGGCATTGGCGACATCGGTGCTTTCGGC
>JARFQV010000279.1 GCA_029287615.1 Pseudomonadota bacterium
TGTAGAACCGGGAAAGGGTCTCGCGAAGCTCGCTCGAATCAAGATAGGGGTCGATCTTTCGAAGCAAGTCCCGGGGGACGAAATTTTCCAGGCAAAAACCGTGAAACAAGGTTATATCTTGTTGATTTATATGGTGCCGGAGAGAGGAATTGAACCCCCGACCTTCTCATTACGAGTGAGCTGCTCTACCGACTGAGCTACTCCGGCTTGGCGAGAGGAATCTTCCGGGAAACAAGGATGAATGAACCAGAGATTCTCCAATCGAACGGCAGGATTATATAAAGGGTAATCCGAAAAATACACTTTCAGATTCTGCGTGTCAGGCAGGGATCGCTCCCCGGGGCCCGGCCATGCGTTCCTGACCCGGGGGCCTCGAACAGGCTTCAGTGGCTGGCCGGTTCTGAATTACGGATGCGGATAACCACATCCACTCCCACAGCCTCGGTCCCTTCCGGGGTCACGGGGAGGGCTTCTATGCTCAATTCATCAGAACCGATGTCCTGTATAACGCCCGTATCAACATTGTAAAAATGGTGATGATAACTGGTATTGGTGTCATAGAATATCCGTTGCGGATCCACGATCACCTCCCGTACCAGCTTCTTCCTGGCAAACAGCCCGAGCGTGTTGTATACCGTCGCCTTTGACACAATCTCTTTCTCGGAGTTGACCCGTGCCAGAACCTCGTCCGCCGAAAGATGCTGGTTATGTTCAAAGAGGACCCGTGCTATCTGACAACGCTGCCGGGTAGGCAGTATATCGCGCTCCTTCAGCATATTCATCACTGACTGATCGCCAAGCGTTTGTTCACCCATGTGTTTTCTCATACCTGTTAGTATAGCCTCTATTCATCCATCGTTCATGAAACAGCTCTCAGGTACCCGCCCCGGCAAAGGGTACAAGGGAATAGGGTGAAAATTCAGTAAAACCGGGCCGTCCGGTGATCATATCGCTCAGGAGGCGTGCCGATGCAGGCCCCAGAATCACACCATTGCGATAATGTCCGGCATTGATGTACAGGCCCTCGATCGCGGGATGCGGACCGATAAATGGCACACCGGTCGGGGATCCAGGCCTCAATCCCGCCCAGTGTCTTTCGATCTCCACACCCGCCAGGGAAGGAATTATTTCCACTGCGGTACGCAGAAGTTCCTGCCGGGCCTCGCTGGTGGTGGAATCATCGAACCCGACCCGCTCCAGGGTACTCCCCGCCAGCACCCGGCCATCGCGCCGGGGAATAACATAGTGGTCATCGTAGAGGACGATTTGCTGTAACAAGCCCGGATGGGCACGAAACAAGAGCATCTGTCCCCGAACGGGCTCAACCGGGACATCCGTACCGGGGTCCAGGCCCTGCAGCAAGTCTCCACTCCATGCACCGGCCGCGACAACCACACATCCCGCCGTACACTCAGCGCCATCAATGGTTCGTATACCGTGCATTCTGCCCTCCCGAACAATAAAGGCATGCACCGCGGTATCTTCGTAAAACTGCACACCCCGGCGCAGCAAGGAGGTTTTCAGCGCCCTGCAGAATCTGGGGTTGCGAACATGCGCTATGTCAGGAAACAGGAGGCCATCGCGATCTCTTATACCCAGCGCCGGCTCATGCTCCAATAGCTCATCCGGTGACAGATCCCGTATCCGGACATCATGTGCCCTGGCCCATTCCCTGCCATCCCCGGCATCTTTCGCCCCCAGGATCAAAAGACCGCAGCGGGTCCACTGGGCATCGATGCCGCTCTCCTCCTCGAGGATCTCTGCCAGTGCCAGGTAATGATCCTGCGACCAGCGTGCCAGTACGGAGACGGCCTCGGGATAACGCCACGGGTATAGCGGTGACAGGATGCCCCCGCCCGCCCACGAGGATCCCTGACAGGTGGCATTCTTCTCGAGGATGGTTACCGACAGACCGGCAGCGTGCAACTCGCGTGCAGTCAGCATACCGATCAATCCGCCACCAATAACGATGCAGTCCTTCATATCAGCAGCATCCTACCAAGATAGATAGCCATGTGCAGTACACCTGCCTGCTACCCGAAGGGTAAAGTGCACGGCGCCGCTGCCGAATCTAACACATGGTCCCTACCTGAATTCACCTCGGAAAGGGCCATAAAGGCAATGGCGGGAGACGGTTTATCCACTTATCGGGCAAAACCAGCCACCCGTCTCTATTCAAATGACATTGGGAAATGAAGCAGTTATATAAACATTATGCGAAACGTAAACGGCTTCACACTTGTTGAGTTGATGATCACCCTGGCGGTGCTGTCCATACTCCTGGGCGTGGCCATACCCGGCTTCCAGGACTTTATCAGGAACAACCGGGTCTCGGCCCAGGCCAATGAACTGCTCAGCGCCATGCAGGTTGCCCGCAGTGAATCGGTCAAGCGCGGCATGAGCACCACCGTCTGTTCCAGCACCAATCAGGCCACCTGCTCCAACAGCACGAACTGGGCCACCGGCTGGATCATCTTTGCCGACCTGAACATGAATAACACCCTCGACGCCGGCACCGGCAACTGCCTGCCCGACGAGGATTGCATGATCCGCACCACGGGTGCATTGAGCGGGAACAACACCCTGACCGCGGCTGCCAACAGTACTATCCAGTTCCTGCCCACCGGACTGACCGCGCTCGGCGCAGCTGAAACCTTCACCCTCACCAGTGATGACTGCAACCAGCAGCAGCGTCGCGTGATTTCCTTAACACCCCAGGGATGGTCCAACGTCCGGAAGGCTGACTGTCTGTAACCAGGGAAAGAATCATGGAATCCACACAACAGAAAAATTCCCATGCCAGGCTGATTCGTGGCTTCACTCTGCTGGAAGTCATGGTTGCGCTGCTGGTGCTATCTATTGGCCTGCTCGGCTTGATTGCACTCCAGACCACCGGTCTGCGTGAGACCCAGATGTCCTATTCGCGAACCCAGGCAACCTTGCTGGGATACGACATTACCGACCGCATGCGTGCGAATGTTGCGGGTGTCGATGGAGATGAATACATCATCGGGACCGGTGCGGCACCGGGCGGCGCCACGGTCTCCGCCACGGACCTGGTGGAATGGAAGGCCGCGATCAACCAGTTGCTGCCAGGTGGAACCGGCGAGATCACCCAGGATGCCGGACCACCGGTCACCCATACCATCATCATCCGCTGGGACGAACAACGGCAGGGGGCAGCCGGAACCAACTGCCCGCCACAGAGCGATAACGATCTTCGCTGCCACCAACTGACTCTATAGACCATGAACAAACAAATGCGTATGAATCATTCCGCTACCCGGCAACGTTGCCGGGGATTCACCATCGTCGAGTTG
>JARFQV010000309.1 GCA_029287615.1 Pseudomonadota bacterium
CGCTGCTTACCGTATGGATGTTTCTCGCCATCGTCATCGAGGTCTGGGTATGGGCCGTGCTGTACCTCTATAACCCGGAGATAACAAGTCTGCCGGACCTGGAAACCGCGTTCTATTTTTCGATGGTGACCTTCACGACACTTGGATATGGCGACGTGGTGCTGACCGGGCATTGGCGTACCCTGGCGTCCATACAGGCCGCTAACGGGGTAATCATTTTCGGCTGGACGACCGCCTTGATCTTTTCTTTTATCCAGCAGATCTACGCCAAAAAGTAGTCTCGGGCAGTAAATCAGATCCTCGTCTTCAAAAAGGCATACTCCGATACATCCGTCCAGCCAGCGATCCGGGTGCGGAATTTCTCGAAGGCTGCATAGACCTTTGCGCTGGACGCATCTTTTCCGGCAATGTCTGCCAGCACCTCCCCGGAAAGGCCGCGCAGCGCCGCTATCACTGCGTCGGGAAGACGTCTTAGCCGCACCTGATGATCATTCACCAGGGTCTGCAGGGCCATGTTGTTGCGGGCCGTATATTCGGCAAACATATCAAGATTCATGGCCTGGCAGGCAGTAGTGACGATGGACTGCAACTCGGCCGGCAAACGCTCGAACGCCTTTCTATTGACTGTACACTCCGCTGTCGCTCCCGGTTCATGCCATCCCGGGTAGTAGTAGTATTTCGCCACCTTGTAGAAACCGAGGGCAAGATCGTTATAGGGCCCCGTGAACTCGGCTGCATCAATCAGACCGGACTGCAGGGAGCTGAATATATCGCCAACCGGCATACTCACCGGTGTGGCACCGGCTCGTTGCAGTACATCTGCGGCAAGACCCTGAATCCGTATCTTCATACCCCTGAGGTCATCAGCGGAACCGATTTCCCTGCGGAACCATCCGGCCATCTGGATGCCGGCATTTCCGGCCACCATCGGTATCACGCCCATGGGAGCGTAGATCTCGCGCCACAATTCCAGACCGCCACCGTAATAGAGCCAGGCATTCATTTCATCCGTGGTCATCCCGAACGGAACTCCGCTGAAGAAACGGGCGGCCGGTGCCTTACCGACCCAATAGTGTGATGCAGCGTGGCCCATCTCGGCGGTACCCCGGGAGACCGCATCGAATACCTCGAAAGCAGGTACCAGTTCTCCGGCCGCATACACCTTGATGTGCAGGCGACCACCACTCATTTCACCGATCATCCCGGCGAGACGTGCTGCGCTCGTGCCCGCACCGGGAAAGTTCTTCGGCCAGGCCGTCACCATTTTCCATCGGATCTGTTTTCCGGCAACCGCGGCCTTTGCCAGCGCAGGAGCGGGGGCGGCGGTCATTGCTGCCAGACCGGCCTTCTGGAGGAAATAACGACGTTTCATAAGAGATTCCGCATTACAATGTCCCTCTATCGAGAAGAGGTGGCTGTAATTCCTGTACCCACATTAAAAGACACCAGCATATCGCAGACCGATTATCACCAAAACCAGGCAAAGGAATGCACGCAGGCCATTTTCCGGTATGTACTTGCTCAGTATCGGACCAATGACCGAACCGGCCACAACACCGGTCATCAGGATACCCAAAAGCGGATAATCCAGAGAGATGCCGAGGCGCATGTAGTTGGCAATCGAGGTAATCGAGTGTATGGCAATCGCCAGGGCAGAGGTGCCGGCAATGATGTGCATTGGCAGGTGCATCACGATACTCATGAACGGTACCAGCAGGAAACCGCCCCCTACCCCGAGGGCGGAAGACAGCACTGCGATACCCATTCCACTGAAAAACGGAAGCCAGGGACTGAAGGAAAAATCCTCATCCCCGAAGCGGAAATAAAAACGGCCCAGCGAGACTCGACGATACTTGACGCCCAGATCACAGGATACGCCACCGCTCTTCACATGCCGTTCGTAGGTCTCCGCAGCACTCATCGTCTTGGCAAGCAAGGCAGATTCGGCACTGGAGCGCAGCAATTGCCATGCGAGTTGTCCGGCAATGACGAATACCAGCATGGCGAACACCGGCTTGAACACCTCCATATCGGACAGGAAACTGACTGACAGGGTACTGCCAAGGAGTGCGCCGAGGACTCCACCGGCGCCGAGTAAAAAGGCGAGGCTGTAAACCACGCGGCACTGCCGCATATACAACGGTACGGCAATCAGGGGGGTAACCAGGGTCAGGGCCTGCGCCATCGGCTTGACCAGATTCGGATTCTCGATACCGAAAACGGATATCATCCCGACCGAGGCCAGAATTCCGCCGGCGGCACCGACGGTCGAGAACACAAAACCCACCAGCCCGCCCCAGGCGAGCAGCAGCCAGATCGGGATAACGATATCGGCAACGCTAAAATACATCAGGGAAAACAAAATACATTACGGAAAACAGCAGTGAGGGATGATACCTTTCCCCCCTTCTCCTGCGGAGAGAATCTTGAAATGACACTACGCTCTCCAGCGCGGAAGACCAAACTTGCACAAGTATTGTATGCATCATCGCATTTCTGATTTGTGTAGGGTGTGTGGTCAGGATAGGATATCATTGAGTTATAATCGCGTCTGTAACAGCGGCCAATGCCACCACTTCAACTACCGCAAGGAGACAAAGCCAATGCCGGACCAGGATAACATCAGACTGGCCACTGACCTCGTCAAGTCACTGGGACTGCAGCATCCTCCGCTCGCCATCCGCTTCAGCCAGGAGCCAGATCCCGGTACCCGGCCATTCACCGATGACATGCCGGCACCGACTGAAGATGGCCGCACCGGTCGCGTACCCGCCGGTTGCGTCTTCTGGATGAAGTCGGAGGGTCGCACCTTCAGTACGGTGGCGGAAGATCACGCCAATTGCAGCGTAGGCAGTGTTACCCATGGATTCAAATCACTGGAAGAGGTCGGCAACAATTCGGACGTCGGTGCGCTGGTTGGCGCTGGATGGGTGGCGCCGGAAATGTTCCCGGCCATTCCCGTGGTGAAGGAACGCTACCGCTATGTTACCTACGGTCCGCTGCAGGAATCCGAGGGTACACCTGATGTGGTATTCCTCCGCGTGAATGCCAAACAGGCGATGAACATCTCCGACGCATTTCCCGACCTGCGGTTCGAGGGTAAACCGCAGTGCCATATAATCGCCATCGCGAAAGAGCAGCAGGAGGTAGCGATCAGTGTTGGCTGTATGTTGAGCCGGGTGCGCACCGGTATGCCCAACACCGAAATGACATGCGCCATACCCGGAGCACGTCTGGCAGAAGTGATCCAGCAGATCAAGACAACCACGGTCATTGACGACACCGTTGCCAATTACGCCAGCGAGGATTCCCGTCGCTTCGAGACGCACTGAATCCGGCATCCCTGCAAACACGTCCCATCGTTGGTTCAAGACTCCGGTAGCCCCCGTGCCGTTTATGCCTGGCACGGGTACGCCGGAACAGGATTTCCGGTAACCGATCCGCTATTCAAAGAAGCGGTTTCCAGACCGTCTGTTCCCTTCCTGATCGTGCTGAAAAGATGGGCAGGTACGATATGGCTCCCTGCCCTGCGCGTCTTTCCGGGGACTTACCCGGTATGTACCACGATCAGTTGTACTTCTGCACCGGCTTTGAATTTCAATGATTCAGCCCGAATCAGATCGCCATCCCGAATGGTTTCACCATTGGCTATACCCCGACCGCGGGTGATATAAGCCAGAATGGTTTTATGGATTACCAACCGCTGCCCGGCATCCAGCAGCGCCACCTCAACCCTGGTCTTTGCCGGGAAATCGGCTTCCCGATCCGGTTCGCCGCCATAAATCCGGGTCAATCCGCCTTTTACCGGCTGGTAAACCCGGTAGTCAGACGGCAGGCCGGTCTGTTCAGGAAGCACCCAAAGCTGAATCATGCGATTCCAGTCATCATCGGGATTGATTTCATTATGGGAAAAGCCCTCACCACCGGCTCGCTGAACCTGCACATCATTGGTCGACAAGTCCTGTCCATGCCCGAGGGATCCCTCATGTGCGATCCGTCCATTGACCAGGACGGAGATCACATCCACCTCATGGTGGTCATGCATCTGCGTTTCACCGTGTGGCATAAAACGGGCATCCGCCAGGTAGACCAGTTGACCGATACCAGGCCAACTCCCATCCTCATTTGACGCAGGCCCGAATGATCGCGGGTCTTTTACCAGTCGGTGTTCTGTCAGACCGGCAAAACCACCCTTGGGCAAGGTATCTCGCTGCAACCTGTTCATGGTTCCCCCTTCCTTTCCTGTTGATCGGTCAGTAGCATTATTCACAGGGCATGATGATCTTTCCATCCTGTTGCGGGGACGCTGATGAGATCCACGCCACAACTACGCAAGCCCCCGCATCCCGAATCAGGATTTCATGCAATGATCAGTGATCCGGTCTGTATGGATTCAATCGGGTAGAGATCGTTTCATTGGTCCGGTCAATCGTGATTCACCTGTATCATTGGACAGACTTCCCCGGGCATCCGTTCCATTGCAGACGGGATTGGCCAGCCATGCCATAACTACTCACAATGCAGATTCTTGGTCACGAACACATCATTGCGTAAAATGCACCCACACCGCGCCAATCCGGAATGTTCAGGAGGGCGACGAGCGAATGCAGGGATGTGGATAAAGCCTCCTGCCTTCTTTGCCGATTGAGACAATGCCCCACTACGTGTATGACAGGCCGGATGTGGATCCGGACCACTCTCCGGAAACGCACACGGACCGACGGGTACTACACCATCAGGATTCAGACATATGGGTTGGGAAGCATGGTTGACATTGGCAGTCGTGGCAGGTTGTTTCGCCATGATGGCATTCACCTGGGTCTCGCCCGATATTATCATGTCGGCCGGACTAACCCTGTTGCTGGTGACCGGCGTGCTGTTACCCGGGGAGGCGCTGGCCGGATTCTCCAATCAGGGGATGTTGACCGTCGCCGTGCTGTATGTGGTGGTCAGCGGCCTGACCGAAACCGGGGCCGTGGGCTGGATCGTACAGCATATCCTGGGGCGGCCTCGCAACGTACGACATGCGCAGGCCCGGTTGATGACACCAGCCGCTATCCTCAGCGCTTTTCTCAATAATACCCCGGTGGTGGCCGTTTTCGTACCTGCGGTAAAGATATGGGCCCGGCGAAACAGCCTGAATCTGTCAAAGTTACTGATTCCACTGAGTTATGCAAGCATAGTGGGGGGGACCTGCACCCTGATTGGCACCAGCACCAATCTGGTGGTGAATGGCCTGCTGGTGGAGCAGGTCGGTTTACCCGGCCTGAGTATGTTCAACCTGGCCTGGATCGGCCTGCCCATTACCGCGAGTGTGTTCCTGTTCGTGCTCGTATTCAGCGGGCGACTGTTGCCTGAGCGCAAGGAACCGCTGGTACACGGTGATGGTATGCGCGAATACGCGACGGAAATGATGGTCGAGAAGGGCAGCCCGCTGGATGGCTGCAGCATTGAGGAAGCCGGGCTGCGTTGTCTACCGGGCCTGTATCTGGCCGAGATTGAACGCAATGGCGTCATCCTGCCGGCCGTGGAACCACGTGAACGACTGGAAGCCAATGACCGGCTCATTTTCGTGGGCGCGATCGAATCGGTGGTTGATCTGCATCGCATTCACGGCCTGGTACCGGCTACAGACCAGGTATTCAAACTGGAAGGAGATCGCAAGGACCGGAGTTTTTTCGAGGCTGTGGTATCGGATACCTGCCCGCTGATCGGCAAGAGTGTGCGTGCGGGCCGTTTCCGCAGCCGCTACCATGCCGTCATTATTGCCCTGGCCCGCAACGGCGAACGCCTGCACGGCAAGATCGGCGACATGGTGCTCCGTGCAGGCGACACCCTCCTGCTAGAGGCACGGCCCGATTTCATCGATCAGCATGGCAGATCGAGGGACTTTTTACTGGTAAGCGAGGTCGGGGGATTCCATCCGCCCAATCACAAGGGTGCTCCGGTGGCGCTGGTCATTACCATCGGCATGGTGGCACTGGCGGCGAGTGGATTGTTGAGTATCCTGGAAGCGGCCCTGGTGGCCGCTGGTCTGATGATCCTGACCGGCTGTACCAGTGGGCAGGTAGCACGACAGGCGCCGGACTGGCAGGTGCTTGTCGTTATCGCCACCTCCTTCGGCATCGGTGCGGCTCTGCAAAAGAGTGGCGCCGCAGGGGTACTGGCGAACGGTATAATCGATCTGGCAGGTGGCAATCCCTGGGGCACATTGGTGCTGGTATTTACCGCCACCGCCCTGCTGACCGCGATCGCCACCAACAATGTTGCGGCAGTGCTGGCCTTCCCTATCGCGCTGTCGGCGGCCAGTAACATGAATGTGGATATCATGCCTTTTGCGATCACGATCATGGTGGCGGCGTCCGCCAGTTTCGCTACCCCTATCGGCTACCAGACCAACCTGATGGTGTACAACGCGGGTGGTTACCGGTTTATGGACTTCGTACGTATCGGCCTGCCCCTTACCGTGCTGGTAGGCCTGGTGACGGTTGGGCTGGTGCCATTGATCTGGGGATTCTGACTGCCCGCCCGGGTGGGACAGGAATTTCAGCCTGGCGATCACGGGATCGTAATCCGAGTGTACCGCTGTCGTGGGACATCGCTTGCATGTACTGTATGGAGCAGATGGGCGCTGCCCCGAAGTGTTCGTTGATTCTGCCAGATTGCTCATCTGCCATGCCATCTTTTGCGAAATCGACCAACACCAACCAAACTGATCAAACCCGTTCCCATCAACCAGACAGCGGCGGGAATCGGTACCGATGCGTTGGATACGATTCCGTCGAAGGACGGTGCCTGACCCTGGAACGGCGGGGTCTGCATGGGGGTGCCGGTGCCAGTACAGGAACCACCGGGGGCGAAGCTGGTGCAGGTCATAATGTTCAGCACAGGAATCGTCGAACTCATGTTCCAGTCGAACTGTGTACCCCAGGCCACCTGGCTGGATGTCAGGCTGAAGTTATAGCGGTAGAAACCAGTCGGTGCAGTGCCTGCCCAGGTGTTCGAACCGGTAGTGCTGAAGAACGTAGTAGCGGTGGCCGTCCAGTGCTGACCGAAGAAGGCGGTCAGGCTGGTGAAGCTACCGGTACCCGCGCTACTCACCTGGCCAGATACCCCGTACAGGCCATTGAAGTTCATCCGGGTGATGCTGACAGTCAGGGCGCTGGCACTACCGGCTGTACCCAGACTCAGTGCGATCGCGCTTGCCAACGAAGTTCTTTTCATGACACATCCTCCATATCTTCTTGTTTTTTGACAAGATTACTGATTTTGCTTCTTGCCGGTACTGTATAACTATAGGCAACTATTCAGGTCTGATGCAATGAGGAAACGACCACAAATCAGTCGTTCCGCGGCTCTCTATCTACACCCGCCTGGCAGCATGCCCGGTTGTTCAGGCATGGCAATCTGCACACTCACTTACGGCAAGTTACCGGTATCTGGGCCGGTTACCACTTGTGGTCATACGGGAAATACACTGGATCCGCTAGACAGTGGTGAAATTCATTTCCTGGACACATGGTTGACACATGATGTCCCGTTCAGCCGAGTAGATCGTGCTTGTAGTCGATCCGATACAACACAACGAGGAGAAACAAGGTTCCAGCAAGCAACCACTCGGGGCCAATCAGCCACATCGCGAAAGGTATAACCAGATAGCTGGCGCGCATTCCGAGCGTGTATTGTAGAGCGCCGCGATTCACGACGGCTCCAACTTTCTGAACCTGTGTTTCGTTCTCCGGCGAGACAGGAATATTCAGGATGAAGGCTGCATGATTGTAGTAGCGAATAGCCAGTGTGTAACAAAAGAACGCCATCAGGAATATACAGATCAGTAATATAATTTTGAAGAGAACCAGCTCCGGGTGGTGTGATCCCAAACGGGTCAGGGCATGCGAGAAATTCTGTACGCTTTCAGAAGTCAGCGCATAACTCATCAAACCCAGGGCCACTAAGATGGCTGTCGAGGCAAGAAACGAAGATGCCATGGTCAGGTTTCGCAGTGTTTGCACTGCCAGGATGTCGCGGTTGTTCTTCATGATATTACGCGCCCACTCCATACGCGCCTGGTTGTTGATGCCGATGGACGTTTTCAATGGATTCTTTTTAACTCTTGACACCAGTGCCGCATGGTAGCCGATCAACAGGACATACGCTAAAACCACGAGTGCGACTTCCATCCAGGTGATATCACTTAACATCATTCGATTTCTCTCCGCGAAACAGGATTCAACTTCGCATACTGTAAGTAACCACCTGCGCGCGATGCTGCCAAGCGGCTAAAAGGTCATGTCGAGAAAATAGTATCATTTTATTAGCCCGACTCGCGGCTCAAGGCAATTGTATGTACAGGGTATGCCGTGTTGTCGAGGGTGATGAGCGTTTTACACGATTTGTTGCCCTTCAGTCCAACTGCCTGAATAGCAATGAAGTGGCAAAAGTCACCACCCCCCGTTTCGCCGCTCTGGTTGCAGTTGTACATCACTCAAGACCGTCCAATTGCAGTCGAGCGATACGGCCATGCGAGCGGTGATTTTCTAGCTGGCGAGCTTCCAGTCCATCATGTCGATGAGATGTGGCTGGAAGTGCTCTCATGAAGTACAACGGATCAGCGGCAAGCAATCAGTCACCGGATTCCGTGTTCTCCCAGAAGCCAATCGGATGAACGTCTCCTGCGATGGCCGCGGTTCCTCTCAGCGCGCCGGTGAGCGCCTTAGAGAAGGCCTGGATATTGTCCGACAGTCCGTTCAATGTGTTCTGCCGTTTTATTATCAATCACGCCCTTGCCTGCCGGATGCAATGCCACATCCTTTTGGGCCAAGGAAATCGATTTATGGATCGGTAATGGCAATTACGGTGTATTCCATTTCAAATTTCACGCCCGGGTCTGGAAGCCATCAGCATACGCATCCAGTGCAACGAAGTCCTTGCAGATCCTGCAGACGGAGGTCTGTCACGCAAGACAAGGCAGGCGAAAAAGATCAGCCAGTGAAAGGCAATTTATAGATGGAATAAACACCGCACTCACTTAACCGACATCAAAGTGCCAATGGTTGAGATGTGATAATCAACCAGTGCAGAGAGGACGGCCTCCTTGAGCAGTAATGGCGTGATCGGACTGGAATTGGCAAGGAATTTGTTTCACATGGTGCGCTGCGACGCATGGCAAGTTGCTCAGCAAGAAAATGCTAATACCCTTTTTCCCTCTACTCAATTAGTTCCGATTGACGTTCTGCCAGTAGAAACAGTAACGTGTCCCATTGTTCTTCAGTAAAAGTTTCGAGAATATTCTGCCGGCATGCAAGCTTGTATGAGAGTACCTCCTGCTGAAGGATGAAGAGTTTTTGCTGTTTTAGCACAAGCTCTTTTTGAGTACTGTCCCGCTTCAGTGACGAGTCTATAAATTCTATCCTGCCATGTGCCACCTCTCTCATCTTGTCGAGCATTTCAGGAGCATAGGTTTTACGCCATTTCTGGAGTCGTTTCTGCTGTTCCGGCGTTAACTCGAGGTAATCTGTGTTCTGCATAATAAGTGGCAACAGGCTGGGGTGGTAGGAAATTTTGTCCAGCAATGATATTTGCTGTTCAAGCTCACTGCCATTTGACTGTTCACTTGATGAAGCGTTACTCGACAGCAACAAGGCAAAAACCAGCGAAGTAAAAATATGTCTACTCACTACCTGTAATCCTTCCATAAGCGACTGCAATAAACACTGGTTTGCTAGCAAATAACACGCCATCACCACTTGCTTTGTAAGCCCTTAATTTACAAGCATCTAGTTTCCAACAGGTGTTGTACTGGAAGGGTAAATTTGCCCATTTTTGACAATCCGGAAGGATTATTGCACCAAAGTCGGGCATCATCTGGGGTCTGGATATGAATGCGCAATCAAATTGGAAAACGATTTCGCTTGCTCATTGCAGCCCTTCCGGACGTTATCCCCCATATTCTGTACAGCTGTTGATGTTACTGCCGGGTGCACTACGATAGACGGGTGGGTATGTATATTTTCTGATGCCACCCGCCTGCAGTGGTATTACAATCTGCCCCGACCGGTGCAGGGTCTTGCGCTTTATTCTGATGGAGGAAATTGAGTTGTCATGATCACCAGAATGGTACGCGATTTTCTCAGGTTGGAATCGGCAAGCGGCATCCTGCTGGTCATTGCCGCCCTGCTCGCCATGATAGTAGAGAATTCTGCTGCCAAACCCCTCTATGACGCCCTGCTGAATACCCCTGTCGAGATCAGGGTCGGCAAGCTGCATCTGGCCAAGCCTTTGCTATTGTGGGTCAACGACGGTCTGATGGCTATTTTCTTCTTTGCTATCGGACTGGAAATCAAGCGTGAGATTCTGGAGGGTGAGTTATCGGATCTATCCCGCGCTGCACTACCATTGATCGCGGCTGTGGGTGGCATGCTGATGCCCGCATTTATCTTTGTAACCATCAACTGGGGCGATGCAGTGGCACTCAAGGGATGGGCAATCCCATCGGCTACCGACATTGCCTTTGCGCTTGGCATCCTCTCCCTGCTGGGCCGGCACGTGCCTGCTTCCCTGAAACTCTTCCTTCTTACGCTTGCTATCACGGATGATATAGGCTCCATCATAATCATTGCACTCTTCTATTCGAGCGAATTGTCACCCACCTCGATGATTATCGCAGCGACCCTGCTTGGTCTGCTGTTTACCCTGAATCGGAAAGGCGTCACAAACATAGCACCCTACCTGCTGTTTGGAGTTGTACTGTGGATCGCCGTGTTGAAATCCGGTGTGCACGCAACCCTGGCCGGACTACTGCTGGCCTTTTTCATACCCTTGCGGGTCAGCGGTACGAACGAGCCACCGCTGCGCAGGCTCGAGAAGGACCTTTATCCCACCATCGCGTATGGAATACTGCCGTTGTTTGCCTTCGCGAATTCGGGATTATCATTCGATGGACTCTCCCTGTTCTCCCTGCTGGAACCCGTGCCACTGGGTATTGCCATGGGATTGTTCCTCGGCAACCAGACCGGCATCATGCTATGTGTGTGGATCACCGTTAAATCGGGATTTGCGCGTCTGCCTGAAGGTGCCGGCTGGCTGGAGATGTACGGGATATCGCTGCTATGCGGGATCGGATTTACGATGAGTCTGTTCATCAGCTCGCTGGCATTCGAACAGGGTGGACCCGATTTTGCGGTCGATGACCGTCTGGGCATTCTGACGGGCTCCATCCTTTCTGCACTGAGCGGCTATTTCGTTTTGCGATATGCCCTTTTGAGGAAACGTCATACGCGCCCCATACAGAAGCCGGCGTCCGAATAGGGCCAGGAAGAGCGGTATCAGTGTCACTGACATCGGTTGCTGCAAGTACCGGGGTTACCCCGGTCACTCCCTGGCGGCGGATCCGCTGTAACCACTCATTTCCAGATAACCCCGACCCGCATGGCTGCCGGTAACATCCACGGCTCCTTCCCAGTACCGCACTGTGTGTTCCATCAACTGATCATCCAGCACCGCCCGCACCCGCAGATCCAGCCCTTCCGCCGGCACGTGCAACCGCCACTCGACCGGATAGCGCGTCCCGTCAGCGGCACGCCAGTAACGCACCGGTTCCAACCTGAGCTCCGCCGGTTCGAGGACCCGGAAACCTCCATCGGCTCCAACCAGGCTGCCCCGACTGAAGGGATGCATTCTCCCATCCCGATCACGTAAGCGGTAGAACATGAGCTCCCGGTTGTCCGCCAGTTGTAATGCAAACCAGTCCCAGCCGGACTGATCACTATCCAGGGCCGAACTGGACCACTCCCGGTCCAGCCAGGAGTCACCGCTCACGCGATAGCTCGCACCGCCCAGACGCAGTGTCCCTCGCGTCGGCAGTCGTGTCAGCGAATAATAGTAGGAGGCGTTGCCGGGACTGGCGCTCTTGCGCGACAATCCCCCATCCCCCTGCAAAATAACGGGCTTGTTGCCGGATTCGAGTTCAAGCGAAAGGCCGAAGTCATCGCCTTCCGCCTGGACATGTATCGGGAATGGTTCACCCTCCCCCTTCAGCGACCATGACTCCAGCCAGACGGCCAGGGGATTTGCATTCGCGCCCGCCAGCCCCAGCGCCGCCCTTGCCAGTCGTTCCGAGGAAACATGCATCCCTCCTGCTATGTCGGTGATCGCGATATGCCCCATGTAGAGCTGCCCCGTTCTCCATCCCGAGTCGCTGGCCGGCATTTCCGGTTGCAGACCAATCCGGAACAGGGTGAACTGGTAGCCAAAACGCCGCCCCCGCTCCGTTTCCAGGTTGCCGGTCAGGTACCACCACTCCGTGGCATACTCCGTATGCGGACCATGATCTACCGGGAACCGGAAGGTACGGGGCGCCATGGCACGAGCGAAACCGGACCCGGGTTCACCACCCATGACCTGGTCGACCTGCACCTGCATGGCTGGTGTGCGATCCTCTTCACCACAACCCGTGACCAGCAGGAACCAGACGATCACCGCCAGGCGCCGCACCCCTCAGTCCTCCCGCAACCGGGGGGCAGGATCCCGTGCCGAAGAGCGCCATGCCGGATACAGGGCCGCCAGGACAGCCGCCCCCATTCCCACCAGGATCACCTGCAGGATCAGCCAGGGCTGGACCTCAAATGACATGGTCCAGCCGAAGGCACGGCGCTGCACCGACTCGATCAGCAACCACGCCATGAGCAACCCGGAGGGCACGGCGATACACGCAGCGACAAGCCCCATCACCAGCGACTCGCCACCAATCAGGGCGGCGATCTGTGCGCGCATCATGCCGAGGGCGCGCAACACCGCATACTCCTTGCTTCGTTCCAGCTGCAAGGCCATCAATGCGCCGAACACGCCGATGAAGGCGACGATCAGCAACAGGATGCGCAGTACCCCGGTGACCCGGAAGGTTCGGTCAAAGACGGCCATGGATTCCTCGAGGATGGCGCCTGCCGATGTAATGACCAGGCCCTGGTGTCCAGTCAGCAAATCCCCGAGTGCGCGCCGCATACCGGCCACATCCCCGCCGGTGGCAAACAGGGCCAGGCTGCTCACCCCCGCCCCGGACCAGTGCTCCCGATAGGCGGTCTCTTCCATGAATATGCGGCCGTGCTCGGAGGCATAGTCCCGGAATATCCCGGACACGGTGAAGCCTACCGGACCGGCTGCAGTAGGGAGGGCCAGCAGATCGCCACGCTCGAGTCCCAGGTGGTAGGCCAGCGGCTCCGAAATCAGCAGGCCACCACGGTCAAAACCCTCCCACACCGCCGCCTCATCTCCCGAGAGGAGTGCGAAACCCCGTCGCGAGGACGTGCTCAGGTGGGCCCCGATCAGCCCGACCTGCCGCCCGGAGAGTTGCACACCGCCCTGCCGATAACGGCTGACCGCCCGCACCGCCGGGGATGCGGATACCTCCCGGATCACCTTCGGGTCCAGCACCGCCCCGTCCTCGTGCGCTGCGCTGGCCAGATACACATCGGCGGTGAGCAACTCGCTCAACCAGGTGTTCACGGCACCGCGCATGCTGTCGACCATTACCCCCACGCCCACACCGGCGGACAGGGCAACCATCAATGCAGCCACGGCAATGCCCAGTCGGGAGAGATGCCTGTCCAGGTCGCGCACCCCCATGCGCCAGAGCAGGGGCAGGGGTCTGGAGACCAGCAACCGGTGCAGGCCGTGTATCGCAACCGGGGTGACCATGGCACTGCCGATGACCAGCAGAAACAGGCCGGTAAATCCGGTAATCACACCACCCGGCACAACAAGCGCCACGACCAGGCCGGTGACGAGCAGCATCAGGCCGATACCGGAAACACGCCACAAGCGGCCGTGCGCTGCCTGCTCGAGGACCACACGCGACATGGTTGTCAGCGGAGGCGTGTTCGCGGCCAGGCGGGCGGGGATGAGAGTGGCAAGCAGGGTGGCAGCGATCCCGAGTCCGCCTGCCTTGAGCAGGGCAAGGCCATCCAGATGCAGGGCATTCACACTGGTGTGATAGTAAAGCTCGCTAATGGTCGCAGCCACCAGCCGGGTCAGTCCCTGACTCAACAGGATACCCAGCAACAAACCGGCAAGGGTGCCCGCCATGCCGATGATCAGGGCCTCCCCCAGCATGAGCCGGAAGAGTTCCCGCGGGGTGAGGCCCACGGCACGCAGCCTTCCCAGCAAGGTGCGCCGCTGTAACACAGAGAAATTCATGGCATTGAAGATCAGGAATGTCCCGACCAGTAACGCCAGCAGACTCATGGCCGTCAGGTTCATCTCAAAGGCGGCCGACATCCGCGTCATTCCCGCGGCCTGCTCCGTGACCGTAACCAGCTCGACATCCACCGGCAGGCGTTTCGCAAGCCATGACTCATCACCAGCATCGAGGATCAGGTCGATGTGGGTGAGACGGCCCGGCATTCCCAGAACCTCCTGTGCCGTGGCCACGTCCACGATCAACAGATCGCGGGAACGGGCATTACCGGTGGAATCGATGCCCAGCAGTCGCAGGCTGAGACCGCGATCCGGATAATCGATCATCAGCCGGTCACCAACCCGGACATCGAGTTCCCCTGCCGTGCCTGCATCGAGGACCAGCGCTCCGGGCTCGATGATGAAGTCGCGCATCATGGCAGATTGCTGCGCTACTGCCGCCAGCTGGCCACGGAATGGCGCCTCGGCAAACAGATCCACGCCGACCAGGCGGTAGCGACCGGCCTGCCCCGACAGCCGCACCCAGTCCGTAACGACCGGCGCCATGGGTGGACATCCGGGCTCTCGCTTGAGCTGGACATACAGGGCCTCGGAGAGGGCACCGCCGGGTTGGATCAGACGGTGTGTGGCCTCGCCCTGGAGCCGGGCGGCGGCAAGCTGGAAGGCGGCCCGTGAAGCCTGGTTTGCCAGCTCCACCGCGAGTATCACGGCCACACCGAGGGCAATACCGGTCAGGGCAAGGAAACCCTGCCAGCGATGACGCAACAGATGGCGCATACCGGCACGGAGTAACAGGGGAGGAAAACCGTACACGGCAATCAGCTGCCCGCTATCCTGCCCTGTCGCAGATGCAGCACCCGGTCCGCGGCATCCGCAACCAGATCACTGTGCGTTACCAGCAGCATGGTGGTACCACCACGGCGTGCCAGTGTGGTCAGAAGGCCGATGACACCGCGTCCGGTATTCTCGTCCAGATTCCCGGTGGGTTCGTCGGCCAGCAGCACCCCGGGCCGATGGACGAGTGCCCGTGCGATCGCGGCACGCTGCTGTTCGCCACCCGACAGGGTCTCCGGATAGCGCCCCTCCATCCGTGCCAGACCGACTTCGTCCAGCGCTGCGACAGCATGGGTACGCGCCTCCCCCGCCTTCCTGCCCAGCAACTCCAGGGGCAAGGCCACGTTCTCACCGACCGTGAGGGTCGGAATCAGGTTGAAGAACTGGAATACGAAACCAATCCGCTCACGCCTGAGCAGGGTGCGATCCGGCTCCTGTAACTGGTGCAGAGAGATACCGTCAAACCACACGGAACCGGCATCAGGGCTGTCGATACCGCTCATCAGGTTCAGCAGGGTGGTCTTGCCGCTGCCGCTCTCCCCCAGCAGGGCAACGATTTCGCCTGGTCCGATGCGGAACGAAAGGGCATCGAAGACCGGCTGATGCTCTCCGCCGATGTGGTACGCCTTGCGCAGGTTTTCGACTCGCAGCATGCTCATATCGCGTCTCCGTAGTCAACTCATCCCGCGTTGCACACGGTCAGGGAGGGGAACAAAAGGGGATCCGGGTACGACATGCCGGGTGGCACAGACAGGAACCACTCCATGTGCATATTTTCTGTTCATTCCAGCCATTTTTCCACAGGATCAGTCCCGTTGCAGATCGGAAAGAGCCCGCAGTGCCAAGGCCCGTTCCCCACCGGGCAGGAGAACCACAAGGATAAATAACACAACGAGGTGAAAACCATAATGTTTTCCCATTTTCAATCAAACCATTACCGCACATTCTTCATGCCGGACATAAGGTCATGCAGGATGACCGGTTGTGACGCCGGGATTCAACAAGACCGGCCGGTTATACCCCTTGAACCGGACTGGACAAGCCGTTGAAGACAACGGCTCATCCATGCTATGCAGACAGTATGAAGCATATTCGCGCGCTCACCTTTGACCTGGACGATACGCTCTGGGACAACCGGCCGGTACTCCTGGCGGCCGAACAGGCGCTTTATGACTGGCTGGGCAGGCACTACCCGGGAATCAAGACGCGGTACAGTCTGGAGGATATGTGGAATCTGCGCCGGGATCTGCTGCGGCAAACGCCCGAACTGCACAACGATGTCACCACATTGCGCAAGAAGTCACTGCGCATCATGGCCAGGTCAGCCGGCTATGACCAGCAACTGGTGGAGCCTGCCTTCGAGATTTTCCTGGAGGCACGGCACCGGATCACTCTCTTCGATGATGTCCTGCCGGCACTGCGGACCCTGCGCCGCTCCGGGTACTGCCTGGGAACCCTGACGAACGGTAATGCCGACGTGACGCGCCTGGGGATCGGTGCGCTGTTCGATTTTTCGCTGACAGCGGCATCCACCGGCAAGGCAAAACCCCACCCGCGCATGTTCCAGGAGGCCTGCCAGCGCGCGAATGTAAGCGCTGCGGAACTTGCCCACATCGGTGACGAACCAGGTACTGACCTGGCTGGTGCGCAGGCCGCAGGGGTGACCGTGATCTGGATGAACCGACGCGGAATGGAGGCAGAGCCGGGTATCGGGCATCACGCCGAGGTGAGCGACATGAAGGAACTGCTCAGGCTGTTCGATTTAAACGGATCCGGGTAACCGTCACGGGACCACCGACCGGATCACGCACGGAACCCGACCGTATTGGCAATGTCACAGGATTATAACTGGTCATCACCCCATGATACGGCTACTCCTACTCACCGCTCTGATAATAGTGGGTTGCGCCTGCAGCCGCACCGACCTCGCCTACCGCAATGCAGACAGGCTGCTGAGCTACTATGCCTGGAAAACCGTGGACCCCACCCCCGCGCAACGCGATCAGTGGCAACCGGTACTGGAAGACACGATTCAGCAACATCGCAGGGAGGAACTCCCCCAGGTCATCGCCTATCTGGAGCTGGCCGGGCGCATTATCAGGGAGGAGGATGCATCAGGGGGTACTGCCTGCCTGGTCGATACCGCACAGCTACTCTACCAGCGGCATGCGCGTCTTGCCGCCGATCTTTCCGCCCCCTTGCTTGCTGACCTGGATGCCGCACAAGTCCGGCACCTCGACAGATACACATCCAAGCGCAGGAAAGATGCCATCGAACGTTATCTGGATCCGGACCCGGCACGTCGCAAGGCATCCCGCCAGGAGCGAATCATGGAGCGGATCGAGGACTGGACCGGTGATCTCGACAAGTCCCAGCGACAGCAGGTCAGCGAGGCCCTGGAGCGCATCCCGGACCTCAGTGAACCATGGCTTTCCTACCGCGCGCAACAGACTGCAAAACTGCTGGGCATGCTCGAGGCAGGGTCAGATGAAAAGACCGTGCGTGAGCACCTGGACGGGTGGTGGGTCGATCAGGAAGATCGATCCGATGAATACCAGCGACAATGGCGCATTGCCCGGCATGAATTCATCCGGTTCATGGACGAGCTGGGCACGACACTAACGGAAAAACAGCGCAGAAGTATTCAGAAACGTCTCGCCGAACTGCGCGAGGACCTCGCGGGCTTTCTGTCTCCCGCACAGCAGCCGGTAAGCATGCCGATGGTACCCGCCTGTATGTTCAAGCCTGTCTGAGCGCAGGACTGGATACCACGGTAGCAAACACCACATCATGCACAGGTGTCTCCCGCACCGCGCTACCCGGGGTGGGCTGGCGGATATTGGTGAACCTCTATCGTGATATGTTCCAGACCGAGATTCCCGGGAATGCGATTCTTGTACTGATTCGGTGTAGCCGGTTCGTTCGCCACGACAACGATCTCGGCCGAGTAGATATTCGGGCCAATCGACCACAGGTGCAGATCCGTGATTTTGCAGTCGTCATCCTGTTCCAGACTGTCCCTGATCTTGTGCTGAATACTCTCCGGTCCCTGCTTGTCGAGTAGAACACCGCTGGTGGTACGCACCAGACCAATGGACCAGCGCGCAACCAGGACGGCGCCGACAATCCCCATCGCCGGGTCCATCCAGATCAGTCCGAAGTATTTTGCCGAGAGCAGGGCCACGATTGCCAGAACCGAAGTGAGCGCATCTGCCAGCACATGCAGGTAGGCGGAGCGCAGATTGTGGTCATGATGATGCATGTGCCGGTGACCGGCACCGGGATGTTGATTCTCCTCCTGGTCATGCCGGTGCTCGTCCACGCCCAGTATGAATACGCTGAGTCCGTTTACCACCAGCCCGAGTACCGCAACGAGAATGGCCTGGTTGTAGATAATTTCTACCGGGTGGAGAAACCTTTCCAGGCTTTCCCAGCACATGACAAGGGCAAACAGGGCCAGCAGAACGGCACCGCTAAAGCCGCCGAGGGCATTCACCTTGCCGGTACCGAAACTGAAATCCGTATTATGCGCGTGACGTCGAGCATAGATGTATGCGAAGGCATTGATGCTGAGTGCGGCCGCGTGCGATGCCATGTGGAGTCCGTCGGCCAGCAACGCCATCGATCCGAACAGGATGCCCGTAACGATCTCAACCACCATCATCGTGCCGGTGATGGCAATGACAATGAGTGTGCGCAGTTCGCCTGGTCGCTTCCGGTCCTGACCGAAGGCGTGACTGTGCCGCCAGCTCTGGTAATCGTCACTCTGCATTGTTTCCGGTTTCATACACAGCTGTTTCGATGGACGTTGTCAACCCGGGAGCCTGCCGATTTCATTAATATACCAAGACTTGCCCATAGCGTAACTACACCTGCGTATCCCGTGTCAGGAACGCCACGTCTCCCGGTCACCAGCCATCGAATGTACCCGATCATGAAGTTGCTGGCCGTGGTCACGGTCATCTTCCTGCCGTTGAGCCTGCTGGTCGGCACCTGCGGCATGAACTTCGAGAACATACCGTAGATCAAGATCAAGCATGCCTGCTTCAGTCTGCTCAGCTTTATGGCATTCATCGCCACCGGATTGCTGTTGCTGTTTCGCAGGATCTGATGGCTTTGAGCAGGGCCGGGGCTGGCCATGCAAGGCCTCACCCAGTCATGTCTGATTAAGACTTGCTGAGCTTTATATCTGAAGAGGTACATCCTGCTCCTGCCTGGAACCGGAAGTATGTGAATCGGAAAGTAACCGGGAATCACCCGTTAGTCTGCGATATCTCCATCATTTGTCTGCGGCTCCAGGATCTCGTGGAGTGCCTCCACCTGTTCGGCCGCAGCCCCCAGGTGCTGGAATCGGGCAACATGGAACAGGGCTTCGCCTTCATAAACCAGAGGCAAATGGGTTCGTCCGATCAGAATACCGTCAATGGGCACCTCCACGAGACAGGCAGAATCCATGAGAGGAGATGCAATACGACCTATCATATCGCCTTTTGAAACACGCATACCGAGTGAATGACCAGACCAGAGGATGCCGCTCTCTGGTGCCCGGATCCAGTACGAACCTCTGGCAATTACCGGCTCCACTTGCCGTCCTTTGCGTTTGACTTTAGGCAGCATGCCCAATGCACGCATGACATTGAGCACACCGCGAAGTCCTGCCTTGATAGCCACTTCATCGAAACGCAAGGCCTCACCGCCTTCATATAGCAGCATGGGAATCCCGAAGTCCGAGGCTGCCTCTCGCAGCGAACCGTCCCGGAAATCTGCATTGATCACCACCGGTGTGCCAAAGGCCACGGCCAGACGGCATGTTTCCGGGTCATCCAGATTTGCCCGAATCTGGGGCAGGTTTTCCCTGTGGATGGCACCGGTATGCAAATCGATACCATGTGTACAATTTTCAACGATCTCGTGCATGAATAGTTGCGCAATACGGCCCGCTAGAGAACCCCGTCTGCTGCCGGGGAAACTGCGATTCAGGTCGCGTCGATCCGGCAGATACCGGGAGCGGTGCAGCAGACCGTGCACATTAACGACTGGTACGGCGATCAACGCACCCCGTAGTCGTTTGATCGCGGAATGCTTCAGCAGGCGGCGAATTACCTCAACCCCGTTCAACTCATCGCCGTGAATCGCTGCACTGATGAACAATCGTGGACCATCGTGCCTGCCATTGACCACCTCAACCGGCATGGAGAGATCGGTCTGTGTATAGAGTTGTCCGACAGGAATATTGATGACGCTTCGCTGTCCGGGAGCAATCGAGACACCGCAGATCTCAATGGGCCCGTTCACCTCACCCCTTGCCCCGCGTACGAGTTCGGTTCGGTTTGGCGTTTTGCTCAATGAACTGGATGATGAGATCGGCGACATTCTTGTCAGTCGCTTTTTCAATACCCTCCAGACCCGGTGAGGAGTTGACCTCCATTACCACCGGACCGTGGTTGGAGCGTAACAGATCCACACCGGATACGTTCAAACCCAGTCTGCGCGCTGCGCGAACCGCAGTCGAGCGCTCCTCCGGTGTCAGTTTGACAATCGAGGCCGAACCGCCGCGGTGCAGGTTGGAACGAAATTCACCGTCTTTTGCCTGACGTTTCATGGCTGCGACCACTTTATCACCAATGACAAGGGCACGGATATCTGATCCACCAGCTTCCTTGATGAACTCCTGTACCAAAAAGTTCACATCGAGTTCCCGGAATGCCTCGATAAGGCTTTCCGCGGCTTTCGGGGTTTCTGCCAGCACAACGCCCTTTCCCTGTGTCCCTTCCAGTAGTTTCACAACCAGCGGAGCCCCCCCAACCAGTTTGATCAAGTCCTGCGTATTATCCGGAGAATTGGCGAAACCGGTCAGGGGCAGACCGATACCCGCTCTGGCCAGGATCTGCAAAGAGCGCAACTTATCACGGGAACGGGTAATGGCAACGGATTCATTCAGGGGGTAAGCACCCATCATCTCGAACTGGCGCAATACCGCGGCACCATAGAAAGTGACCGACGCCCCGATCCGTGGAATGACCGCATCGAAGGGATCCAGTTTCACTCCCTTGTAATGCACACTGGGACGCATACAGGCAATGTCCATATAGCACTTGAGTGTATCAAGCACCTTGATCTCATGACCTCGTTTTTCCGCGGCCTCCACCAGCCTGCGGGTCGAGTATAGTTTCGTATTACGGGAAAGGATCGCGATCCTCATTCTTCATCACCCTCATCCTGAATGTTCACGAGCCCCTTCCGACTCCTCAAATACGATGCGGCGGGATCTACAAGAAAACGGGCCTTTAAGGCACTCCGTCCGAGTAACATCCGGAAACGCATGGTATCGCGATTGGTCAGGGTCAGTTCTACCGGCCACTCGTCTCCCGCGAGTCGCACTATCGTTTCAATAACATAACGTTCCTGGGAGTGACCGCCCGAGTCGGTTACCACCCTTCGATCATGGACCCGTGCTTCGCAATTTTCTACCAGGTCTTCCCGGCGCTGTTCGGGATGTATACCAAATCGAACCCAGGCTGAACCGTGACGCTCAAATGGTTCCACATAAAATGCGTGCAGGGCAGAGGTTCGGGCACCTGTATCCGTTTTGACCTTGATACGCTTGATACCCAGTTCTGGCAACTCCACCCATTCACGCCATCCAATCACAGGCAAGGCATCTCTGCGAACAGTTTTTTTTCTCATGCTTGTGAATATAGCGTCATTTACTGGCCGACCTAACAGATACGCCACTGGATCACACTATTGACATGGCTCACCACATTTCCGCTGGTATCAATTTCCGCACAAGGTCTTTGTACCGCAGCATTCGATACCGGATCCGCCTGTTACCCGAGATCGCGGGTATCTTTCGATAGTAGCATGCCACATGCCAGATGCACCCGTGGTTTCACGACAAAAAACCAGACACCTGCTGCAACGATCATATATTGTAAGGCATCATGCTGGTCTACTGAATCTACCTTCCTGGCCGCAGCAGGCCACCCAGCCCGAAATCGATCAATGCCCGGGAAAGCAGCTCGCGGTTTCGCGCTGCCTTCTCGTTGACAAGCACCTCTTTCAACAAGGACTGTGCCTTCCGACTGGGGAAGGCCCGTATGACCGATTTGACGCGAGGGATGTCACTCGCGCTCATGCTGAAACTATGGACCCCCATCCCCGTCAATAATATAGCCATGGCCGGATCACCGGCAGCCTGCCCGCAAACACTGACCGGTTTGCCCTGCTGCAGGCCCGCCTCTACCACACACTGTAATGCCTTGATCACCGCCGGGTGCAGGGAGTCGAAGCGCCCTGCAACCCGCTCATTTCCACGGTCCACAGCAAGAAGATACTGTGTCAGATCATTGGTACCAATCGACAGGAAGTCCGCGCGACGAGCCAGTGCGTCGGCCTGGTATACTGCCGAAGGTACCTCGATCATAAAACCACACGGTGGCAGGCTCACCTCCTCACCTTCCTCCCGCAACTCCTGACAGGTACGTTTCACCAGACTGACCGCTTCTTCGGCCTCATCAACGCTGCTAACCATTGGAATCAAGATCCGCAGGTTTACCAAGCCAACCGATGCACGCATCATGGCACGAAGCTGCGTGATAAATATCACGGGATTATCCAGTGCGAGACGGATGCCTCGCCAACCAAGCGCGGGGTTCGGTTCTTTCACCGGGAAGTATGGCAATGTCTTGTCACCGCCGATATCCAGTGTCCGCAGTGTAACCGGTCTGGGCGCGAAGACTTCGAGCACCTGCCTGTAGAGGTGCCGTTGTTCTTCTTCGCTCGGGAACTGCTCATGCAACATGAAAGGCAGTTCGGTCCGATACAGACCAATTCCCTCGGCACCAACCTTTAGTGAATGACTCAGATCCGCCAGTATCCCGGCATTGGCAAAGAGTGCCACTCGATACCCGTCCGGCGTTTCAGCGGGAAGATCTTTCAGATGCGCCAGTTCGTTGCCAAGCGCCAGTTCCTCACGCGCCAGACGTGAAAACTCCTGTTTCACTGTGTTACCCGGATTTACATAGAGCCTGCCACGATACCCGTCAACAATGACTTCCCTGGCTTCCAGCTCCTTGCCCGGAATCACATCTGCTGTTCCGACAATCGCAGGTATCCCCATGGCGCGTGCCAGTATGGCCAGGTGCGACAGACTGGATCCGTGACCGGAAATGATCCCTTTGAGACGATCAACCGGTACCCTCGCCAGATCCATCGGGCCCAGATCCTCTCCGACCAGGACCGTATTCTCAGGATATTGTCGATTTTGATCGCTGTTCTGCTGGAGATGCGCAAGAATTCGTTTACCCAGATCCCGGATATCACGTGCCCGTTCCCTAAGGTAGGGATCTTGTATGAGCATGAACTGGCTTGCATACTCATGTATTGTTTCCCGCAGCGCGCCAGGCGCCCAATTGCCCGCATGGATCCTGCCAACCGTTGTCTCGACCAGCATTTCACTGGAGGCAATCATTGCAAGTGCATCAAACAATGCCCGATCTTCAGGAAGCAGGGTACCCTCCAGATCTGTTTTCAAACACTGCAATTCACCAATGACATTGGCTACTGCTGCCCGAAACGCGGCTTCTTCCTTGCGATGATCATCCGGAACCCGGTCAGGCACGCTGTCAAGGTCTGCAGGTGGTACAACAACAACGCCAACTCCGATGGCCACCCCCGGCGCACCTGCAATTGCATCCACGTAAAACTCGTGATTATCCTTGCCATGTGTGACATAGCCGGTGCTGCCGCTGACCCTGGCCAGGGTAATGACCCCCGCCAGTTGCGCTGCAAGCGTTACGAGAAAAGCCACATCGGTATCCCGGTAACTGCGCATCTCGACCTGTTGAACCACGAGAACCCCCAGGATCTCTCCACGATGCATCACAGGAACACCGAGAAATCCGTGGTACTCTTCTTCTTCACAGTGCGGTATCAGCTTGAAACGAGGATGACGGGAGGCATCGCGTACATTAACGGTCTCCGAACTACTCGCCACCAGTCCCACCAGACCTTCCCCAAGCCCCAGACACACCTGCCCCACACCTGCGGGGTTCAACCCATCTGTAGCCGACAGCACAAGAGACTGACTATCTGGATCAATCAGATAAATGGAACAAACATCCGCATGCATCGTTTCCTTTACCCGTACCACGATAATCCGCAATGCATCGGTAAGATCAGGCGTGGCACTGACTTCCTGCACAATTCCTTGCAGCAGAAGCAGCCTGCTCATCCTGGGGTGTAACCGGTACCGACTAACTGACATTTTCGGGTTCTTATTTCCAGATGAAACTACTGCCAATAGATACAAGGGAAATCGCAATCGCCTGGATGCGGGTACGATTGAGCACAATTCGCTGTAGCCCGCAGCCATAGTACCCCTGTTTTCATCATATACAGCGCTGCCAGCCAACATTGCAAGGTCCTTTCGCTTTCCCTGCCTGGCAGGCGACTCTACCCGCTATTTTGCCGGTGAGTAACCAGGAACATGTCAGAGACCCGGCAACCGCAGGTTCCCGTGACAGGACATAAATAATTCTAATTTGCAGATTATGGCCATATGAGCATATAAAGTCTTATCATGCTGTTAAGAGGCCATGAACTGCCGGAAAAACATAAACACAGCAGACCAAACGAGGCACAGGAATCCCGAAAAAACCAACCCGATTTATTGTACTTGTTTTGTTCGGTACCGGCCTTACCCGCCACCAGCTGGCGGATGATCTGGACTCAAGTCATAATGCAGAGAATCATATAAACATAAGGAGAACAATAACGTGTCTGATCCAGTCAGGATGATTCCGGTATGCCTTTTGCTTGCTATCGTCGGCGATACAAGTACCAGCTGGGCCATTACACCGGAAGACCAGGCCAGTATTGCCTCGCAATGCCGGCAGGATGCCGAAACCTATGACATACCCCCGGAGCAGATGGCCGATTATGTCGATGGATGCATCCTTTCCATGGGGGGATATCCATCCTCTCCACCAGAAGCTGATCCTTCTGGAGCCATACCTGCTGAAGAACCAGTAATGGACGATTCTGCTGTTGAGGACTCAATAAGCCCGGATATACAGCAATAATGGCCTGAATACCCACCGGCTGCCGTACCAGTGCCGAACAGACGGGCTCTGAACAATAGCTGTTCATGAGACAATACGGACTGTCCAGAACAACAGCTAGATAGGATCCTCTGTTACCGGATGTGCTTGCTGTGAACATGCTGTGCCGGAATCGGTTGCCTCTACCATGGCTGCATCCAATTCAGGTATGAATGGATTGGCAGTGCTTTTGACCACGGTTTTTCAGGTTTGGAGATCGGCATCAACCCGTGGACTCTGCCTGGTGCAGGGTTAACTGCGTGAATGGAATCTCCCAGTTATATCGAGTGCAAGCCTCCACGCACCAACGTTGTACCGCACGTCGCAACCGGTTGTAGAGATCCGCGAGCGCACCGTCAAAATCTGCGATTACAACCAGATCCAGTGAGGAGGTATTGGCCCGCTCGAACTCAACCCGCAGATTGATCAACTGTTCTGCATACCCCTCTTCGGCTGCGCGACTTTCAATATAGGCTTTCAACGCCTCCGGTATGCTTGCGACGCTCTCCTGCTGCAGTTTGTAGGTGATACCAATCGTCTCCTTGATACGGAAATTCGTCGACAGATTCAGCGGTGACAGGGAAAGAAAGTCCTTGGTCTGATAGGTACGATGCGCCCCGCCACGCTCGATCAACTGCACCAATTCCTGGGATATACCCGTGACCTTGCCACGCATCCCGTCACTCAACATCACCCAGTCCCCCCGTCTGCAGGGAAACCAGGGATCATCCTGCTTCAGCGGACGGGATTTCAGATCAACCAGGTCATCGATACGCACCCGCTGGCTGATTTCGGCATCCGGGTTTTCGAGCATGCTGAAGATGTTGATTGCCCGGACCTTCCATGGCAATCCGTCCATAAAAATACGTTCTCCCTCACGTACGGACCCAACATTCAGAAACAGCTGGACTTGCTGCCAATAGCGCGGTAACGCGCGCCTGAGTGTCAGACCAATACCGAGCAGCAGGAGAATGCCAAGACTGAACAGCACCCAGTCCTCGACCATATAGAACACAACCATCGGTCCCAGGATGGCGAAGAAGACCGTAAATATTCGATGCAAAAGGTCGAGCAGGCGGATACGGAAGCTCCTGTGCTCTTTCCGATATCCGGGAATCACCTTTACCAGGGTCCAGTATGAAATCCTGGATACGAATAAAACCAGGATTACGACCAGAATCGCCCCGGAAAGGTAAAGGCCACGTTTCTGAAAGAAGGATTTCAGGTAACTTTGCGATGCCTCGGCATTTGAAACCTCCGAGCGCTCCATTTTATCCAGTTGCAACTCCGCCGACCGCAACTCGCTCTGTATGAACGTCAATTGCTTTTGCCAATCTGCCAGAATCGCAATCAGTTGTTGTTCGAGTGATTCATCTTCGTTTTCGGCAAGCAGCTCCGAAATATTGGTAACGGCAAGCTCGGCGATCGGTAGTTTTTCCTGGTAATAGGCGATTTTTTCTTTCAGATCCGATTTCAGCCGGACATGACTGGTCATGTCCCGCATTTCCTTGAGCGCAGGTCGGAGCAGTGAAAAAACCTCTTTCTGAAAATTGAATTCCGTTTCCTCCTGGGCACGCAGGCTGGCGATATCTGCCCCTGCCGCGATCTCTTTCAGATTGCGGGAAGTGGTCTCTAGATCAACACCCAGTTTATCCAGCTGTTGTTGTATTTCCTTCTTTTCAGCAGCGCTCTGGGCTGACTCCAGCAGGCGGGTAAGGGTTTTGATATCGTTTTTCAGCTCGGACTGCAATTTGATGAGTGAACCAAGCGTCTCGATCGTATGGCGAACCTGGGCGTCCTCGATCAGGGCCTGCGCCCTGTCCGCCTGCGCCTGGACCAGAAACGTCATGCTCATTATGCCCAGCGTTACAAGGGACATCAGCAGGTACCGGCTTATAGAATCTGGCAGCATATCGTCCGACCTATACTGAAAACCTGAAAAGCAGCATCGTCATTCTGACCCGAAGTGCTCCCGGGCAAAGGCAGTGCGCTGGTCGATATCCGGTAGTGCTTTATAATGCTGTTCGACCAGATCCAGGCGAGGCACCAGACCCGCACGATTGGCGATCTGGATATTCAGCCCGGGCCTTGCGTTTATCTCCAGCATGAGTGGCCCCTTATCCTTGTCCAGTACGAGGTCAACACCCAGATAGCCCAAACCGGTCAGTTCATGGCATTGCGCAGCCATCCGGAGTTGCTCTTCCCAAAATGGCACCTGTATCCCGGAAACTTCATTGCCGGTATCCGGGTGCTCTGTAATGATCTCATTGTGCCAGACAGCCGTAAGGGTATGACCGGTTGCAATATCGATTCCAGCGCCAATGGCACCCTTATGCAGATTGGCCTTGCCATCGGAGAGGCGGGTCGGCAAACGAACCATCGACATCACTGGAATTCCCCGGTAAACGATGATACGCACATCCGGCACACCCAGATAACTTATGCGCTCGAAAACCGGATTGAATTTGACGCGGTATTCGACCAAGGCCCTGTCCGGATGGCCACCCAGGCTGTACATGCCACTCAGGATATTCGAGACATGGTGTTGCATCTCGCTCTGATCGATCAGGATACCGTTAGCCTTGCGATAACGTGTTCTCATCCTGCCGGATATCACCACTATGCCATCACCCCCTGCACCACAAGCAGGTTTTAGAACGAAATCAGAATAGTCACGAACGTGCTCGGTCAGTTCACGGACCTGGTGCTGGATCTCAACAACCGCATAGAGCTCCGGCACGGGCATACCGGCCTGCATCGCAAGCTGTTTAGTAAGCCATTTATCATCAACCCTGGGGTACAGGGAGCGTTGATTGTGAGTCAGAATATAATCGGCATTGCGCCGGTTAATACCCAGCACACCTTTCCGGGCCAGCCGCCGGATCCCCTCTCCGATCACTTCCCGCCTCCGGACAGCGCACGGAACCGAACCAGTTCGCTCAAACGATAGCCGGTGTAGCGACCCAGCAACAAGGTGGCCGCCAGCAGTATCAGCAGCGACTCTGGAAAGACGAACACGAAATACTGGACACTATTCAGATTCATGACGACATAGGCACACACCGCTACCACCAGACTGCCAAGCCCCTGCTGCAGTGCCTCCGTGGCACCCCGCTCCTCCCAGACGATAGACATACGCTCTATGGTCATGGTCAGGATGACGATGGGAAACAGGGCCACCGACAGTCCGCGGTAGACCCCCAACTGATTGCTGAAAATGCTGATCAGTGTGATCAGCATCAAAACCACGATCAGCACTGCCGCGAGCCTTGGTACCAGCAAAAGCTTGAGGCGCTCGAGGTAGAACCGGATTGCCAGGCCCATACCGACCACCAGGGTAAAAAGCAGCAGACCCAGCAGCAGATTCGTCTCCCGGAATGCCAGTGCAATCAGTACCGGCATGAAAGTGCCAAAGGTCTTGACTCCGACGACATTGCGCAACACCACCAGCAGGAAAACACCGACAGGCATTGCCAGCAGGATCTGATAGACCGCCTGGGTCTCGATCGGTAATCCGAGCACGGAGAACTCGAACAAGGCCGGGCGCAACTCCCGTTCCCTCCAGAGCGCCCCCTGCATGGCCGGTTCCCTGTTTAGCCGGACGGTAACATTGGCCTCCGAATTGCGTCCGCCCGTAACCTCGACCAGACCACTGGGCCCGTGCCACCAGGTCACCAGATCCGGATCCAGCCTTGGTTCGCCTGTCAGCGGATCGAAGCTATGCCAGCTGTTCTCGTACCATGCCTCCATCCAGACAATGAACTGCGCGTCCCGCTCGTACTTCTGAAGGCGCAGTCCATGCACGGCCCGTACCGGGATGTTCGCGCCGGCCAGCACTTGTGACATTACCTCGATCCGGTCCTCCATTGCGGTCTTGCGGCCGAGAAGGGACTTTACATTGCCATCCGGCGAAGCGCTGTTGACCCGCTTGATGACCTCACTGACGAAGGTCTCGCTGTCAGCCGAATGAGCACGCACATCGGCGAGCACGGCATCGATCGCCAGTTTACGGGCATCGTCAACAATCTCCGGCGTTTTTATTTGCGGCCACTTTTCACGGGTCTCCCTGAGGGAGGCGACCGGCCGGATGGTTGCACGGTAGAACAGGAATTGCTCCCCCCTGGCTCGCCGGATCGACCACACAACCCGCCGGTTCCCCTCCTCATGTCGCGTATTGACCCCGTAGCCACGCGAAATGAACTGCTCGTCCGCGGCAGCAAAAGGGCCATCCTCGCGCGGTAGATAGAGGGATACCTTGGCCGGCGCATGCATAGCCTGGAAACTGACCCGTATCTCCACGTCCCAGGCATCTGCCTCGGTCACGGGATGCAGGGGAAACTGAAGCACAATGGCCTTGTAGACCACGATTCCACTTGCCACCAGGGTCAGGACCGCGGCCAGGAGGTAAAGATGGTGCCTGTTCATTCCGCGGAGATATCTCCGCAGTCAGGCTTTGTATGAAAGGTCTCGGATGGATCGACCACGAACAGATCCTTGAGAAACCTGCGACCGATCAGCATCTGATAATTCAAACCACTGCGATCGATCAGATTGACCTCGGTCTCCCGGTAGGTGTTACCCAGGCAGACACCCAGCATCACCACCAGCCGTTCCTGTGATTCCCCGTGATGTCGCTTGATGACGGCGTTGCGCACCACCTTGCGCTCAAGAAGCTGTTTCTCGCCATCGTAGTTTTCCACCATGAAACTGACCCATTCCTCTCCATCCCGTTCGAAGGTCGACATGCAGGTGCAGTGCAGCGAGGAGGTCTTCGCCCCCGTGTCGATTTTGGCCTTGACCAGTATGTCACCGGGAAACACGCGGACCTTCTCCACCCACCCGCTCGTTTCCTTGGCACCGGCGGCGCAGGGCACGATGCAAATCTTCAGAATAGTTAATAACAAGGCAAACCTGCCGACGATCAGGTGGACGGGAGGGGGACGTATTGATACGGTCATTGTAACTGGTTTCCGCAGGTCGCCTTACGAGTCTGCTATGAGGTTTACAGACAGGGATCGGTACATACAGAATATTGCACAATAACGTTATCCGGCACAACAGGCGCTGATTCAGGCAATCCGGGAAGCTGCTGCAATCAGCCCTGGATCCGGCGGGCGGCAGCGATGACCGCCTGTCCCAGCGCAAGCCCCCCGTCATTGGCGGGCAGTTTTTCAGGAGAGAGCGCAAGAAGACCTGTCTCCCTAAGGGTCCCGCCGACTCCTTCCAGCAACAGGCGGTTCTGGAAAACACCACCGCTGAGCACGACGGTGTCCAGGCCATGTTCACTGCAGATCCTCCGTGCCGTATTCCCAACGGCCCGTACCAGCCCCTGGTGGAAACGCGCCGCGATCCTGGCGGGTGCAACTCCCCTGTTGATATCTTCCAGCAGTGCCTCCCAGAAACAGCGCCATTCCAGCGTGAGGATCTCACCTTCCTCTGCCTCGTATGGATAGGCATGTTCCGCCTCCGGTTGAAACGCTGGTGCTGCCAGTGACTCGAGTTCGATCGCTGCCTGCCCCTCGTGGGATATTCGCTCACGGCATACCCCGATCGCGGCAGCTACGGCATCAAAGAGGCGTCCGCAGGAAGATGCCACCGGAGAGTTCAGACGTTTTTCCACCATGGTCTGCAATCCCTCCAGTGGCCTGGTTTCGAGGAACCGGACAATGTCGAGATCCGAATGATTCTCCCTCACCTTCTCCCAGCCGAAGGCGCAGTACAGGTGGGCCCAGGTATTTCTCCATGGCTCTCGCATGGACTGAGATCCACCCGGCATATAGACGGGCCGGAAGCGTGCCATGCGCCTGAAACCCCGATAATCGGCCAGCAGGAATTCCCCGCCCCAAAAGGTACCGTCTTCACCGAAACCCAGTCCGTCCAGCACGACCCCGAGCACCGGCGGTGTATGCAGCGGCATCCCGTGCTCGGCCAGGCAGGCTGCAATGTGCGCATGGTGATGCTGTACCTCAACCAGCTGTATCCCCCCGGTCTTCGCCCGTTCCCGCCCCTGCCGGCTCGAGTGATACTGCGGGTGTTTATCCACGGCAATACAAGACGGCTGGTGGTCAAAGAGCCTCCGGTACAGGTCCAGGTTGGTATGGTAGTCCCTGTATGTCACGGCATCTTCGAGATCACCAATATGCTGCGACAGGATTGCCCGCCCTTCTTTCAGCAGGCAGAAGGTATTCTTCAGTTCACCACCCATCGCCAGAATACTACCGGCTTCTGAGAAGCATTCCGGTAGCCGAACCGGCTGCGGCGCGAATCCGCGCGCCCGGCGCAGAAGTCGAGGCTTGCCGTCGGCGAGTCGCAGCACAGAATCGTCAAGCCGGTTGACGATGTCACGGTCATGCAGCAGGTAATAATCGGCGATCTTTTCAAGCCGCTGGTGCGCATCCTGGTTGTCGATCGTCTGCGGTTCATCACTGCGGTTGCCCGAAGTCAGCACTACCGGCCGCGTCATACCCTGCATCAACAGGTGGTGTAACGGTGTGTAAGGTAACAGGAAGCCCAGCGTATTCTGGCCGGGAGCGATACCGCCTGCCAGGGATTTACCCGCTGCATTGAGCACCACGACAGGCGCGGCCCGGTCATGGAGAAGAGACGCCTCTGCCTCATTGGTTTCGGCGTAGCGTGTGACCATATCGATATCGCGCGCCATCAGGGCAAGCGCCTTGTGATAGCGGAACTTGCGACGGCGCAGGGCATCGACCGCGGCTTCATTACCTGCATCGCAGGCCAGATGGAAACCGCCGATACCCTTGATCGCGACGATGCTGCCCTGGCGTATCAGCCGTGCGGCGGTCTCGATCACATCGCACCCCTCATCCGCTCCCAGCCTGTTACCACTGGCATCCTCCAGCCAGACAGCGGGTCCGCACTCGCCACAGGCATTGGGCTGGGCATGGAACCGGCGATCGGACGGATCTTCATATTCGGCCTGGCACTCTGGACACATCGGGAATGACGACATGCTGGTGTTCGCACGGTCGTAGGGAATGGAACGTATAATCGAAAGCCTGGGCCCGCAATGGGTACAATTGGTGAAGGGATATCGATAGCGACGATTGGCGGGATCCAGCACTTCGGCCAGGCATTCCGGGCAGGTCGAGGCATCCGCTGCCACGCCGGTGCGGATCTCACCCTCCCGGCTGGTGACTATCCGGAACTCCCGCGGCACCTCACCGGTATTATCAAGCGAGGCGCGGAGAATCCCTTCGATATGCGACAGGGGGGGTGTTTCGGCCCGCAGGCGCTGCACGAATTCCTCCAGCGCCTCCCTGCTTCCCCAGGCATGGATCAGGACACCTTCGGCGTCATTCCAGACCTGACCTGTGATGCGGCATTCATTGGCCAGCCGCCAAACCGTTGGCCGAAAGCCCACTCCCTGCACGATTCCGGTTACCCGGATACTTTCACCTGTCATCAACGA
>JARFQV010000343.1 GCA_029287615.1 Pseudomonadota bacterium
TGGCGAAACTCCTCGACAGCGTGCGCCTTTTCCGCGGATTTTTAATTTTTGACCGGCCCGCTCTGGCGGGGCATGAAACCGCACTCGAGGCGGCCGCGTTGGTCGTTATTGGGGTGCTGGTGCGGCGTAGCGGCTCGCGCCGCCGCGCCGATACCCGGAAGCTGGTCGACCTGCTACAAAAGCGCCATATCAACATCCTGGGCACGCTGGTGACCGACGTACCCGCGCACTATATGGAACACACCATACCCGCCCCGCAACAAGCCGTTGCGGGCGGCACAGATCACAAGGAAAACCGACATGTATACTCCGATGCCCTGCAAAATGTCTGACACACTTGTTTGTCTCGCCCTGGCTGTGCTGCTGATGGGTGGCTGCGCATCCAGTCCATCACTACCGGTCGAGGGCGATCTGCTCCCACCTGACCAGCCGGCAAGCCAGGACCGCGGCAGCAATACCGGTCAGGACCCGCAGCCGGCCAACAAGCAGAAAACAGTCGAGCAACAGCTCGCTGAACTCGAACAGCACCTGGCGGCCAACGAGGCGAGCTTCCAGCTCGGCAAGGGAGACGTCCTGTCGATCTCGGTCTACGACGAGCCGGATTTGACTCTCGAGTCGGTGCCGGTCCGGCCAGACGGCATGATCGCCTTCCCGTTGATCGGCGACGTGCAGGTCGCTGGCCGCAGCGTCGAGGCGATCACCGCCGAGATACGGGAACGGTTACTGCAGTTCGTTCTCGAGCCCAGGGTGTCCGTGGTCGTCCGCGAGTTCAACAGCCTGGACTACACACTGTATGGCGAGGTCGTCAATCCCGGCGTCTTTCCCCTGACGACCGAGGTCAGTATCACCGGTGCCATTGCCAAGGCCGGTGGTCTGACCAAAGGCCAGTTTCGCGCCAGTTCCGTCGAACTGGCCGACCTGACGCATGCCTTCCTGGCGCGCAACGGCCAGGTCATGCCCGTCGACTTTGTGCGCCTCATCCGGCACGGCGATATGCGTTTCGACATAGCGCTGCAACCCGGTGACTACATACACATCCCCTCCGGCCTGTCCAAGGAGGTCTATATCCTGGGCGAGGTCAGGGCACCGGCACTATTCGCCTTCCGGGAAAGCATGCCCATGTCGCGGACCCTGGCACTTGCCGAAGGCTTCACCAACGACGCGGATCTCTCGCGCATACACATCGTGCGGGGGGCGCTGCACAACCCGACCGTCATCGTGGCCAATTTCGAGGATGTCATCAACGGCCAGGCACAGGACGTGCAACTGGAACCGGGTGACGTCGTCTACGTGCCACCCACCGCGCTGTCTCGCTACTCGCGTTCCATAGACAAGATACTGCCGACCATCCAGGCATTGCAGGTCGGCCTGATCCTGAGCGGGTCCAAATAGGTCACAGTCCCCGCCGGGATGATCCAGGGCCTGTTAACACGAAGCAGATCGCCGCGTTGCTGCCTGAAATCAGGCCAGGCACCAACAGCAGGCGCTTCAGGCGAGGCGTGAGGAGAGTAATTTAGTGTGCTAAATGAAAGACGAGCAACGCCTCATGGCCTGATTTCAGGCGCAACCCGGAGGGACGGGGCCATTTTTCCGCAATCCTGCGTTAGCACTCACTTGTGTAGCGCAACTACACGGCGCTCGCGCTGCCTTGTCTTGCGAAAAAATGGCCACCGTCGCGACGATCTTCACAGTATTAACAGGCCCTGGAGTATGCACAGAAATAGGCGTTCACTACTGCTGCCCACTATTGCCGCCGGTATCGCGATCAGCCTGGGCGCGGCTGTGGTACTGGAAGCTCGAGAATCGGAGCCTGCAACCGGTAGTGGCATCACTGCCGTTGCAACCACTCAGTCCACGGACTATCCGTCTGCGGTGCAATTGCGTTCCTGGCGCGCGATCACACTGGTAATCCCGGGCCTGAAGCCGCAACGGGCCACATTGTCCGCGTCAGACTTCACCCTGCAGAGCCATGAAGATCCTGCCTATCGTGACCCCCTGCCGGCATCGCGTCTCGGACTGGAGCGCCAGGCCACCGGCCATGTCGACGACCGTACGGCCATTACCGAGACACGCGTGCATCTGCTGTTTCCCGAAACCTTGCGTAACGGACTCACCTACCGGCTGGATGCACCAGCCGCCCATTTGCACGGGGTAGCGATCACATGGCGGTCAAAGCAGGTAACCGGGTCGATACAGATCAACCAGGTCGGCTATGCGCCGCAAGCCCGAAAGCAGGCCTATATCGGCAACTGGCTGGGAACGGCCGGCCCCATGCCCATCGATAGCCGGCGTTTCGACGTTGTTGATGCCAAAACGGGTGAGACTGTTCTTGAGGACGAACTGGAACTGCGTGTTGCCAACGATCCGTGGAGCGGAAATGATGTCTACACGGCGAACTTCAGTACACTACAGACGCCGGGATACTACTACCTGCGGGTCCCCGGTCTCGGATACTCGGACATCTTCCGTATTGCGCCAGATGTCTACGACAGCGTGTACCGGACAACGGCTCGTCATTTCTACCACCACCGCAATTCCACCCCGATCAGTGCACCCTGGGCGACCCCCGGTCATGAACGCCCGGGCGGAATTCCTCCCCGCCACGACGCCGTCTATCACCCATCCATCGCCGGGACCCCGCTGGGTAATGACGAACCGGCCAACGGCCGTCACACGGTCAGTGGCGGCTGGTTCGACGCCGGTGACTATGGCCAGTACATCCCGAATGCGGCACCCGTCTGGTACGTAGTCAGTGCGGCGCTGGATATCGCACCGCAGCAGTTTCTCGACGGCGATCTGAACATACCCGAAAGCGGCAACGGCCTGCCGGACCTCATCGACGAACTCGACTGGGGCATGAACTGGGCGCTCGGTATGCAGGATCCCGCAGATGGCGGCGTGTACTTCCGCGTTGCCAGCGCCACCTGGGACAGCGGCCTGCCCCATGAGGTCACCGCCGACCGCCTCATCGCCGAGAAAACCAGCCATGCAACCGCATCCTTCGCCGCCATGGCGGCAATCCATGCCCGCCTGCTGACGGAGGCAGAACCTGCGCGTGCAGCTACCATGCTGAGAGCCGCACGCCGTGCCTGGCAGTACCTGCAGACACACCCGCAGTGGCCGGCCGAGGGCGAGCGCTACCGCAATCCCGCGGGCATCCACGCCGGGGAATATCAGGACAACTCGGCACTGGACAACCGTCTGTGGGCCGCGGCCGAACTCTATCGCAGCACGGGCGAGGCGACCTTTCACGATGCCTACGTGGAATTGGTTGACCAGGTAGAAATCGACCCCACCGGGGTTGTTTCCTTCAAGGATCAGGGCATGGCGGCCCACTGGGCCTACCTGATGGCGCCCTGGCCAGACCGGAACCAGGTGCTGCTTGAACGTGCCCGGGACATCTTTCTGGCCGCGGCTGACTGGCGCATTCGCAAGATGCAGGAACATCCCTTCCAGGCACCAACACACCAGCACCGCGGCTTCCTCGGCTGGGGCTCATTCGCCCATTCCAGCCGCGCCACCCTGACTCTGTTCCAGGCATGGCACCTGAGCGGCCGGCCGGACTACCTTGACTGGGCCTGGCAGACACCGCACCCTCAACTCGGCGCAAACCCGCAATCGGTTAGCTATATCACCGGTATTGGTGCGCGCTCGCCCCGCTTCCCGCTGTCAAAGCTTTCTCTGTACGATGATATTGAGGAACCCCTGCCCGGCATCCCGGTCAATGGGCCGCATGCCCATCTGCCTGCGCTGTGGCCCTCCACGCGCACCGTCAACTCGGCCTATTATCCGGCTGCAGAAACCCCACAGCCCGGCAGTGATAAAGACGGCTACCCTGTGCTCAGGCGATACACAGATTCACATTATCTGCCGCCCATGTCTGAACCGACAGTGGCCGAGGCGGCACGCACTGCCGTTGCCTACGGTCTCTTGCGTACAGCCTGTGTCCCGCCATTCGCCGCCGACCCGCCATCTCGTTGATACGGCACCCGGGCAATGCCAAACAATACGGTATCAATGTCAGATCACTGATCGGTAAACAGGGCCTGGCCGTTTTTTAAATTGCAAATCTGCGCAAAACGAATACAGCTGAAAATGCAAATTGCGAACCGCCGTCCACAGCATATTTCCATGTCAAGCCTTCGTGGCGGCGGATGGCTATGCCTGTAGCTTCATTGGCATCGCCTTTGATCTTGGCATTACCTTTGCATGCAATTCACCCAGTACCGCTGTACCGCTTTTTCCTTTACGGCTGTACGAGACGGAAAGACACGTTTCAACTGAATATTCGTACGGAGTCAGGACACAACCATGCTACAAAAACTACTTGCCGCGATATTGAGTCTCCCGCTGGGCGCAAGCTTGCATGCCGGACAAATCCAGGGCCAGATCACCGACGAACAGGGAGACGGCCTGAAAGGGGTACTGGTCTGCCTCTCTGCACCGGACGCTGCAGAGGGCGAGTGTCTGAGAACCGGCTTGACCAACAGGAGTGGCACGTACACCTTCTCGTCGGTAGGCGAGACGCGAACCTATATCGTGAAGGTATTGACCGGTACTGCGCTGAGGACCCGAAAAGCCGATCCGTACCCGAACTACACCTGGGAGCCGGTGACACACAAGGTGAAACTGGCCAGGACCGGGGACGAGATCACTGGCATCGATTTTACAGGCACGTTCAACTTCAGCAATTTCCAGGCAGAGTTTGAACTGCGAGGCGACGATTTTCCCGAACTGTACAACTACGATCTCGCGAATGATTACGTCTTCCTGAAGGTGTATACCGCTGATCCCGTCAACTCGGAGCAAAACCTGATATTCCTGGGGCAGGTCGCTGATATCAGCAAATTATTCATTGAGGCCAGCCTGCCTTTGTCTGCAACTGAATTGATCTACGAAGTCTACAGTGCAGCTGCGCCAGATCCTGTTATCGTATCCATTAGCGCCTCCAGTATCAGTCCTGACACGGGCACAGGCGGTATCTATGTCTCCGCGCCAAACACTTCCACGGGAACGATTGATCTTAGTGGAACGATTGAAACATCGGATGGAAATGATGTTTGTGCAATGGTGCTGGCAAGCGGCAAACATACATTTTCCTGTTTTCCCAATGGTTATCTTTCCCTGATTGATCTATCTCGAGAAAGGAACGGTGCGGTAAAACTGCAGATATACGCCGAAGGTTTCAAGCCTTTTATAGTGAATCTGACAGAACCGGGGCAGCAGCAAGTGGCTATAACAGCATCTGGCAGTTGCCTGGACTATAACCAGATGGCTCCTCCTGGCAAACACCCTGAATCTGCCGGTCAATGGATCCATGTAACGGGAAAAACTCTTGTCGGTGAAGACCAGTTCACCCCGATCTGCGCGATGGTGCTGGCCAACGGGCAATACATGTTCTCCTGTGGCGGGAGTGGGGACTACGCCTTGCATGTTCCACTGGACTCCAACGGCCAGGTGAAACTGCAGGTCTATGCGGATGGATTTGCACCCACAATTCTGTACCTCGATGAATTCAATGCGAATAACACACTGTACATGGCACGTGCATCCGAATGCCGGTAGCTTGTCAGCGTGCACTGTCCTCGAGCGAATGGAACCACGCTAACCGCGGTGTATCTGCATCAGTCCTGACCATCGCTTCGTCAAGCCGAGCCAACCCATGTTAAAGACCAACGAAAAATTCAGTGGCAGGACCCGTTTCCCGAATCATTGTCCGGCGCATTGCATCCCGCAGGCATAAGGAGTTTTCAGCATGAAGATACATAAATTCATTATTTTCTCCGCTGCAGTCATGATGACAGGCGTAACAGGTGCGCAGGATTCGATCCGGCTCACCGACGTGATCAAAAGCAGCGGTACTGGCACTGTAGACCTGTTCAAGGACGTGACCGCCTCCCAGCTGGAGCAACTCAGGCTCGATAACGGCGGCGAAATTGTTATCGGTGTTGACGTCAACGAGAGCGCAAGTGGTACCGAGAAGGCCTCCACGCAAGCCGTAACCCTGGGCTCGTTGACCCTGACGGTTACCTACAGTGACAATTCGCAGAAGATTTACGACCTGGCAAGCGGTTGCTGTACAACGGAAACCCAGGCCCTGGTGGCCGAGGACCCGGATACGCTGCGTCTGCTTCGCTACACGCTGCTCGGGGAATCGGGATCCAGCCGAATCACGGCCAACAATACGGTACAGGGGGTATTCGACAGCACCATTAAAATAGAAGCCGACAGCCTGTACGACCCGGACCAGGGAATCGAAGCAGTCTCGGCCATTGCCAGTATTGCGTGGCTGAATACCAACACCGACCTGGGAGACCCTGAGGCATTTTACGACTATACCAACGGCTTCGAGGACCTGGCCCTGCTCAATGCCATCGACACTGCTTTTATTGACGACTACGGCGCCGGCCAGGACGAGGCGGTAGCCGTGATTTTGACCAATCCCCCGCAGGAAGTCGATCCGCTGGCAATCGCAACCTGGAATTACTTCCCCTCTGCCTCGTCTTATTACCTGGTCGGGTATGAAGATCTCTACCCTGAAAAAGGAGACTATGACTTCAACGACC
>JARFQV010000033.1 GCA_029287615.1 Pseudomonadota bacterium
CAGTGCGCGCAGATCGTCATTACCGGGATCGATCTTCAATCCCTCATCAATCTGCTGCCGCATCTGATCGAGTTCCGCCCGATCCCAGCTTGCAGGTGACCGGTTCATGTACTCGTTGATGATCTCCCGCAAGCCGATTCTTGCCCGTGAATTACCCGGGTCGATTTCCAAAACCTTCAGATAGGCTTCGTAGGCATTACTGCCCACGGGTGCCATGAAGCGTCCGACCATGACATGTGCCTCCGCAATCATGAGCAGGTGTTGCGCCCTCTCTCTGGATTTCTGTTCCACCTTCAGCGAGTCGTCCATCGCAGATGTCTCACCTGTTTCACTGATGACCTGGGCAGAGGGTTTGATAAAATCGAATTTGTCCCAGATTGATTTATTTTCGACCAGCCAGGCGACGACTCCTACCGCCATTGCACCGAATATACCTACGCCCACCCCCCATTTCCCGAATAACCGGTTCACGCGTTCCACACCGGTTGCGACCGTCATCTCCGATTCCGCCGTGTAAGAGGCCGTTGTACGTGATGTGGAGGGTTGCTGGTATAAACGCAGTACCTTTTCTGCCGCATGAATCAACGAACCGGCGTCCGGGTAGCGGTCGTCCGGGTTCACGGCCAGTAATTCGTTGATGATTGGCTGAAACTGTCTCAGGTGCTGCGGTACCTGGGGGGTAACGAGCTTTCTGCCGGGCGTGTCTCCCGGCACGGCGCTTTTACTCCGGGTGAGCGTCGGAAGGTGCCCCACCAGCATCTGGTAAAATACAACGCCAAGGCTGTAGAGGTCCGAGCGACCATCAAGGGGTTGGGCCATCGCCTGTTCCGGACTCATGTATTTGGGTGTACCAACCGCAAAACCGACCCGTGTCATTTCCGTGCCTGAATCAAGTGCCTTGGCTATGCCAAAGTCAGACAACACGGCGGATCCGTCGTCACGGAACAGTATGTTGCCAGGCTTGACGTCGCGGTGAATGGTATTGCGCTGATGTGCATAGCGTAATGCCCTGGCAACATCGATAAGGATCTGCAAGGCATCAGCAGGTTTCAGGCCACTGCCGATTTTCTCCGCAAGCGTCCCCCCGGTGATATATTCCATGGCCATGTAATAGTGCTTTCCCACATGACCGCAATCATAAATCGTAACGATATTGGGATGATTCAGCTGACCGGTGGTCACCCCCTCCTTGAGAAAACGTCGGCAGAAGTCGACATCTTCCACCAGTTCCGGGGCCATCACCTTGAGTGCAACCTTGCGTTGCAGTGATACCTGAATTGCCAGATATACGGATGCCATACCTCCCTGGCCAATGGTCCTTTCAATTCGGTATCCGGGTACATCGATCATGCGGAAAATACCATGAACTACAATGACATAGGGATAAATTAACGTAGCAAGAACATATTGTCTATAGTATATCTTTTTGTTTATAGGGTAATAATCAGCAAATCAACCATTTCCTGTTTCGGCTTCCGTGTAATATCGGTTAGCTACTTAGTATGGATACTGTTCCTCACTATTGTACGAATGTCATCAATAAATTAAACAGTCAGTTATCACCGATGGTTATTAATCTGGCTGAATAATACAAGCCTGGATGACGGCTGTGTCAATTCAATCCAGATAATTTCCCTGAAAAATACACGGATCAAAAAAAGGCCCCTGAACAGGGCCCTTTTATTCGTGCTGATACTGGATTGAAATCAGGACCTTCAGATAGATATTCTGGGTAAATATCCCAAGACACGCCGTTGCATCCGATTCGGGAATCATCCCCCCCATCACCCTCATTTCCCGTGTCTGCTTCCGGGTTCATTGTGTCTTCATTATCCGGATCTCTGCCTCCATTGGTATCGTGCGCCTCAAACCGGATTAAAACTCCATTCGTATACCCGCCTTGAGGGTGTTGCTGGTGATATCGCTATAGCCCAGCAATTTTTCATAGCCCAGATAGGCTGATACGCCATGTGCAAAAGTCCCGGCTACTTCAATACCTACGTTGAAATAATCCTTGTCTCTACTGTCCGGTGAGGTTTTATACTCTGCTCGAGCCGGGTCACCCAGGTAGGCCAACTTGATGCCCCGCCCACCATTGTTGAATTCATGGGTCCACTCGCCGTGGATTTGGGGAACGACCACGCCCCAGCGCGTGCTCAGCGCATAGGTCATCTGGGTTCCGAGCGTGGTAGTCCGCGAAGTGAAGTCCTGGCTGTCGACATCCATATCCCAGCCATTTCCATTGCTCTCTTTGTAGGAATCCATGTCAACCAGGATATAGGAGGCTCGTGCGTAGGGTGTTACGGTGAGGGCATCCCAATCCAGGTTGTAGCCGGCATTGGCAGTGAAAGAGAACTGAGTCGCATCCGGGCTTCCATTGGCCGTTGTGTTGACAGTGTCTCCTGTTGGATCCACCTGGTTGCTTGAAATGGCATACTTGATCCGGCGTTCTGTATCAAAATCGCTCGTGCCGATTGTCGCGATACCATCGATGAAAAATCGCTGGCCCCAGTAGTACGTTCCGAAGATTGATCCGTTGTAGGAATCACTCTCCGTTTTTCCGGCATTGTTATCAAAATCTGCGTCTGTGTTGAAATAGCTGACCGCCCCGCCCAGGACGACGTTTTCGGTGAACCGGTAATCAGCCCCGGCGATCACTCCCCAGTTATCGAAGTCGAATCCTCTTTGCGATTCGAAGGTCTCGTCCACATCGCCCCAATTGTAGAGCATGTTAACGAAGCCTCCCCATGGACTTGCAATGCCGGAAACATCATCACCAGCCGCGCCGCCAGTAGCGTGCGCGAAGTCACTCACAAGACCCGGTTGTCCATTGAATGCGAACTGTATCCCTTGCGAATCGGCTCCCGCGAGACGTAATGCGGCTACGCGCTGCCCGATCGTACCGTCCACAACATTCAAATTACCGCCGGATATGTTGGTCGACTGGTCCTGTATCGCAACCAACTGCTCGGGAGACACTTCCTGGATGGCATTTAGTGCCTGTGTCTGCGGATTGTCTAGACTCGCACCGACAACATTATCGCAGCGTTTCTTGAAGTTTGCCGTGAGTTGATCGTTTCTCGTGGCACAGGCGTCGAAGAGCACCACGTCCATGTTTTGCTGGGTCGAATTTTGCCCCTGTACGCCTAGAAGCGGATTAGCAGTCGATGATGAGATGCAAAGGAACATGAGAAGGCAAAAAACGGTCAGCCCGCTCAGGTAGCCTGAACCCGGCTTTCCGTACGAACCGCTCTGCGCAATGGAAGTATGGCATGAATTTCCGCTTGAATTCCCTGACGGTTGCCAGTCAGAAACCGCGAATCGATGTAATCCCGACTCTGGTGCAGACTGTGCTATCACGAATTGTTTACTTTCCCCTGTCATTTTATCTCCCTGCCCTGTTTACAATGGATTACCCGAAAATACCGAAGGTTGCTTTGCAAGAATACCAATAGCAACAACCAGCGGTTTGTCCTGCACGCAGCACTGTGATATGTGTAAGTTTTCAGATTCTTTGCCGGGACAGATGTACGCAGTGTACATGTTACTGCCTGTAAAGTTGTTTCCTGTTCCCCCGCTATTCCTCATTGCATCATGTAGCCAATTACCAGTCAGGGGCAGACGGTCGTTGTTACCAGTACCGGGGGCAAGCTTTTATAGTCCGGGCACTGTTAGTTCAGTATTTTTAATTAGTAGATTTGCAGGTTCCAGGCCCGCCCTGAATGCAGAGTCATGCCCTCGGATCGTTATTAACATACTGAATTTGCTTGGTCAATGCCCTGGTCATTATCTGTTACCGATAGTAGAACGTGATGTATAATCCCGAGACACGGGGCGGGCGTGCCGTTCCCTCCGATGTTGGCCTATACTGTCGTGTATGGAACATAGCGAAATCAACATAAATTACACCCGCGCCTGTACTACGTATGCAAAAGTCACGCAGTTCTAACTGCCGGTACACCGGGTAAGGCTGCCCGGGAACAAGACTGCCTGGGACCCGTGGCACCGACTCCCGTGATAGCAATTATTCTTGCATTGACCTTCGGTTTACTGAGTGTAACGTCTCTTCAGGCCACCACTCTATTCCTTCCCCCCTCGGATGTGGATGTTGTCGGGCATATTGATACCACCACGGCCTTTGCGGAAGATACTTTGCTGGATATTGCTCGCAGATACGATTTCGGGCAGGACGAGATTGTGCTGGCCAACCCGGATGTCGATCGCTGGCTCCCCGGGGAAGGCACTACCGTTGTCCTGCCCGGCCGGTATGTGCTGCCAAAGGCAAAACGCAAGGGTCTCGTATTGAATTTACCCGAGATGCGGCTCTATTTTTTCACCAGGACCGCTCGGGGAAAGCCCACTGAGCTGGTTACCCATCCGGTGAGTGTGGGACGAATGGACTGGAAAACACCTCTGGGGCGGACGAAGATCGTTTCCAAGCAGAAGGATCCCTCCTGGTATCCGCCCCAGTCCCTGAAGGATGAAGCAGCCGCCGATGGTGAAGTGCTGCCTGATGTCGTTAAACCAGGACCGGACAATCCGCTCGGACGGTATGCAATCCGTCTGGGACTGCCTGGTTACCTTATTCACAGCACCAACAAACCATTCGGGGTCGGGATGCGCGTTACGCATGGTTGCGTACGCATGTATCCGGAGGATATCGAAGTCCTGTTCGACCAGATTCCAGTGGGGACGCCGGTACAGATCGTCAATCAGCCAGTGAAGGCGGGATGGCTGGCCGACACCCTGTTTCTGGAGGTGCATCCGCCACTGGAGGAAGATGCTTCCGGTGATTTCACGGAACTGGTAATGAATACGATTGCGGATGCCATCTCGGATTCCGGTATTGGCCGGCAGGTGACACTGAGTGGAAGGGCGATCAGGAAGGCGATGGATGAGCGTACTGGTATGCCTGTCGCGATTTCAAGATAATGCCCATCCGTGTTCCAGGTGGCAGTTGCAAAATGACATGAACCGGAATCAACAATGCCCCCGCAGGGGCATTGTCTGTTGCGGACACACCGCGCCGGTGCATGGCACTGGCGAGTAATCGCTGCCGGTTATTTATACATCGACCTCTTGAACATGCGGTCGATCTTCTCTTCCGTATCGGCCGATGTTGCCATCGCATCGTTCGCGGTATCCATCGCGCTCTCTGCCATCGCCTTTGCTTCGGCGGCTTCCCGTGAAGCGGCAGCTGCCTCTGCCTGCGCGGCCTGCGTCTGTGCGGTGAGATCGTCACGCAGTTTTTCCAGGTCCTTGTTGGTCGCGCATCCGGTAATGCCGGCGTAGACTGCCACTACGGCGATCAGGGTAATGATTCTGGTTTTGCTTGTTCCGGGTGTCATCATTCATCCTCCGTTTTCAGAAATGATACCGATACTGTTTCAGGCCATAATCGATGCTGCCTCGCGGGAACATGTCCGTGCATCGGCAACCACATGTAGATAATAGCTCATCTTCAGGGGAAGATGAATCCGTTTTCTCCCGGGTAGTTCGGGTACCGTAGAGCGTTAGTGTATCTCGACCGGGGTGCCAATAGTGACCCATTCAGCAAGCTCGTCCATCTGATCATTCGTGATCGCAATGCAGCCATTGGTCCAGTTGTACTGCCCGTGTATCTCCAGGTCACCTGCACCGACTCCATGGATACCGATGAATCCACCCAGTGGGGTATTCTGCGGTGGCGTTTCGCCAATATGAAAGGCCTGGCGTATACGCTGCCATTGATCCCGATCTATGTCTCCCTTCCTCAGCGCACGCCTGGCAATATCCGGGTTTGGAAAGTCCAGACCCATAAAGAGGTGAAATCGGCTGCTTTCCTTGATCCAGCCGATATTGAATTTACCAAGCGGAGTCCGGTTGTCACCCTTGCGCTTGTCCTTCGTGACACCATAACGCCCGATGGCGATATCCTCGAAAGTGAGTCTGACGGACTCGCCTTCCATTACCGACAATGTCTGCCTGTCTGTGTCCACCCGTAGCCAGATGTCGCCAGCGAACGACACGGGGATTACAGCAAGCAGCATGGCAAGCCATGATGCCAATCGCAGATAGTCGAAGTGTTGCAAGTCTGGTTACCGTATGCTCATCTATTGTCAGGCGCATCTGCCGGTTATAGTAACCTCCAGGGCCTGGCGCGGGTTATTTTGATACAAAACGGACAGAAAAGTCATGTATGAATCCGAATTTCCGCTCGATGATTCCATCGTGTACCTGAACCACGCGGCTGTCTCGCCATGGCCCAGGCGAACTGCAGCCGCGGTTCGCGAGTTCGCCCGGGAAAATATGCAAAGGGGTTCCCTGCATTATGAGGCATGGCTGGGCATCGAGCACTCACTTCGGGAACAGTTGAGGAAGCTGATCAACGCCGAATCCGTGCAGGAAATCGCTCTGCTCAAGAATACCTCGGAGGCATTGTCTGTGGTAGCACATGGCCTGACATGGAGCCCGGGTGAGAATGTCGTCATTACGGATCAGGAGTTTCCTTCCAACCGTATCGTCTGGGAGTCTCTGCAGAGCCAGGGGGTGGAGGTAAGGATGGCCGGCCTGGCCGGTCCGACGAGTCCGGAGGATGCAGTTGCCGGACTGGTGGATAAACGTACCCGGCTGGTTTCTGTGAGTTCCGTACAGTATGGAACAGGGCTGAAGATGAAACTGGAAACGCTTGGCCAGTATTGTCGTGAAAGCGGAATTCTGTTTTGCGTCGATGCTATCCAGAGCCTGGGAGCCCACTCTTTTGATGTACAGGCCATACAGGCGGACTTCGTGATGGCGGATGCCCACAAGTGGTTGCTTGGGCCGGAAGGAATCGCACTGTTCTTCTGCCGGGCGGATCTGCAGGAGAATCTGCAGCTTCACCAGTATGGCTGGCATATGGTAGAGGAGTACGGGAATTACGAGCGCCGTGACTGGACACCCGCCCGGGATGCCCGGCGCTTCGAGTGCGGTAGCCCCAATATGACCGGAATTCATGCCCTGCATGCCAGTTTATCCCTGATTCACGAGGTCGGTATCGAATCAATTGAAACGCAACTTGCTGTTAAAACTGATTATTTAATCGATTTCCTGCACAAGCGCCCGGATCTCTTTGAACTGATTACCCCCCCTGCTCCGGATCGACATGCCGGTATCGTCAGCTTCAGGCCGCTTGACAGGACTGCAGTCAAGGTTTTCGAGGATCTGCGCAGGCAGGAGGTTCTCTGCGCGCTTCGTGGCGGCGGGATCCGTTTTTCTCCCCATTTTTATACACCGGTACATAGTCTGGGGCGTGCGCTGGCTTGCCTGACGGATTGAGGAGATCAGTACTCACTGATGTCCGGTTAATAAACACAGGACAACGGTCGATACCCTGCATGCGGGTATTTCCCCGCAAGCGGTTGGTGATGCAACTTCGAACACAATCACCCTGTCTAAAAGCGTGAGATGTTCAAAGTTGACGAAAAATTTCTGTCGGATCAATATGAACCCAAGAGGGTATTCCCCGGGGGGGGCATGGGTCTTACCATAAAAGACTGGCTGGGAGAAAAGATCAGCGCCTGGTTGACTGAAGAAAGTCCTCCCGGTGATACGCCTATGTGCGATTTCGAGCGCATAACGATGGAGGTGCGTCCCTGTGACGTCCTTCTGATCGAAGGCCGCAGTCGTGTCAGCGATGTCATCAAGACAGTAAGCCAGAGCCCCTGGTCCCACTCTGTCCTCTATATCGGACGCCTTCGTGAACTGGAAGATCCCACCGTCCGTGAACACCTGGAATGGATGTATGACGGTGACTACGGTGATCAGCTGATCATCGAAGCCCTGCTTGGGCAAGGCACCATCATCAGCCCCCTGGAAAAGTACCGCAACGATAATCTCAGAATCTGCAGGCCAAACGGGCTATCCCGTCAGGATGTCAAGGAAGTGATCGCCTATGCCACCAAACACATCGGTTGTGACTATGATGTCCGTCAGGTGCTGGATTTGGCGCGCTTCCTGTTTCCCTACAGTTTTATTCCACGCCGATGGCGTTCTACCTTGTTTCAGCATAATGCCGGTATACCGACCCGTACCGTGTGCTCCTCCCTGATTGCGGCTGCTTTTCACCACGTGCGATTTCCGGTCCTGCCCTTCGTCGAGCGGGATGACAGCGGGGATTATCATATTCACCAACGTTATACCCGACTGTTTTCACCCAGCGATTTCGACTACTCCCCCTACTTCGAGATCATCAAGTATCCCTACCTGGACTTTGGTGATTTGCCGCTGTACCGGAAATTACCCTGGGCCGAGGATCAGGAGTCTGGCAGCGAATCTTCCGCGCAGCAGAATCCGGATGCCCCGGATTCATCCAAGCCCGACATGATTCCGATCGAAAGAACCCGATAATACAGGAGCGAAGGTATGCACGGCTTCCTTGAAATCTTGCTGGTCACGGCCGTGATTTGGTCGCTGATGTTCTGGCGTGCCTCGCGCTACCTCTGGACCGGTGCCATGGGCATCTATCTGCTGTACGCATCGCTTGCACACCCGTTGCCGGCAGGGGTACTTGCGATTGCCTGGGTTGTCTTTCTGCTGGTAACGGTGGTGGTCCTGGTGCCCGTACTGAGAATGCGCTGGATAACCGGTCCCCTGCTGCATCGATTCAACGCGATCATGCCCTCTGTATCCGCGACTGAACGTGAAGCCCTGGAGGCAGGGACAGTCTGGTGGGAGGCGGAACTGTTCAGCGGTCAGCCAGACTGGCGGAGAATGCTCTCCTTCCCACGCCCCGGCCTTTCCACGGAAGAACAGGCCTTTCTGGATGGTCCCGTGGAAGAACTCTGCAGTATGCTCAATGACTGGGAGATTACCGAGGAACTGCGTGATCTGCCTGCGGATGTCTGGCAGTTTATCAAGGACAACGGCTTTTTCGGCATGATTATTCCAAAACGCTATGGTGGACTGGAATTCTCTGCACACGGACACTCTTCTGTTGTTATGAAGATCGCCAGCCGCAGTTTGACTGCCGGTGTGACCGTCATGGTGCCCAATTCCCTGGGTCCCGCCAAGCTTCTCCTGCATTATGGAACCCAGGAACAAAAGGCGCATTACCTGCCGCGCCTGGCCAAAGGCAGGGAGGTGCCGTGTTTTGCGCTCACCGGCCCCGAGGCCGGGAGTGATGCCGCCTCGATGCCTGACAACGGGATAGTCTGTACCGGTGAGTTTGGCGGGAAGTCAGGTGTACTCGGCATCCGTCTGAATTGGGAAAAGCGCTACATCACGCTTGGACCCGTGGCTACCGTACTCGGACTTGCCTTTCACCTGCAGGATCCCGATCACCTCCTGGGTGAAGAAGAGGACATTGGCATTACACTGGCGCTGATCCCGACCGATACCCGGGGTGTCGAGATCGGTAACCGGCACTTTCCCCTGAACCATGCCTTTCAGAACGGGCCAACGCGTGGAAGGGACGTGTTCATCCCTATGGACTGGATCATCGGGGGGAAAGAACATGCCGGACAGGGCTGGCGTATGTTGATGGAATGCCTCTCTGATGGCAGGGCTATCTCGCTGCCCGCACTCAGTACGGCTTCCGGAAAGATGATGAGCCGGGTAAGCGGCGCCTACGCCGCGGTCCGTAAACAGTTCAAGATGCCGATCGGAAAATTCGAGGGAATAGCGGAAGTACTGGCGCGGATCGGCGGCATCAGCTATGTAATGAACGCGGCACGTGGTTTCACAACGGCGGCCCTGGATAGCGGCGAAAATCCCTCGGTAGCCTCTGCCATCGTCAAGTATCACCTGACCGAATACATGCGCACCGTTGTGAATCTCGCAATGGATATCCATGGTGGCAGGGGAATCTGCCTTGGGCCGAGTAATTACGTGGCCCGCGGTTACCAGGCGTTGCCGATTGGAATCACCGTGGAGGGCGCCAATATCCTTACCCGCAGCCTGATTATTTTCGGTCAGGGAGCGATTCGCTGTCACCCCTGTCTGTTACGGGAAATGCAGGCTGCCAGGGAGCAGGATGTGGAGGCCTTTGATGCCGCCCTGTTCGAGCATGCCGCCCTCATTACCGGTAATGCGGCCAGGAGCCTGTTTCACGCCCTGACGGCGGGTCGTTTCATAACCGCACCGGACCAGGGGCCGTCAGCAGGGTATTTCCGGGAATTTACCCGCATGAGTCTGGCCTTCAGCGTGACTGCCGAGGCAGCCCTGCTCTCACTCGGCGGTGCGCTCAAGCGCAGGGAATCCCTGTCAAGCCGGCTTGCCGATGCACTCAGTTACCTGTATCTGGGCAGTGCGGTTCTAAAGCATTTCCGGGACCAGGATTGCCCCGCAGACGACCAGCCGTTTGTGCAGTGGGCCTGCGATGAACTTCTCTATCGCACGCAGGAAGCACTCAACGGGGTACTGGACAATTTTCCCGGCCGTGTACAGGCTGCGGTGGTACGCCGCCTGATCTTTCCCTATGGCCGCTGCTACCGGGCGCCTTCCGACGCGCTCGGAGGGAAGATATCCGCCCTTCTGCAACAATCAGGTCCGGTCCGGGAAAGATTGACCGCTGGCATCTACATTCCATCGGATATCGCTCAGCCTGTGAGGATGCTGGAAGATGCGTTTGAAAAGGCGAAGGCTGCATTGCCGGTGGAACGCAAACTCACGCAGGCCATGCGGGATGGGGTACTGATCACCGGCAATCCGGAAGAACACATCGACGACGGAGTCAAGGCCGGTATTATCACTGATCGGGAAGCAAGGATGTTGTATTCAGCAATTGCCGCACGCAAGCGGGTGATACAGGTCGATGAATTTACCCCACAACAGCTCGCCCGGGAGGACGTGCAATGGAACAACGGCAAACCGATGAAGGATGTGGCCGGCCAGTCTTTGTAGTAGATGGCAGTCGCACCCCCTTTCTGAAGGTACGCGGAAGGCCAGGGCCGTTCAAGGCTGCTGACCTGGCCGTTTACGCAGGGCGATCTTTACTGGCTCGCCAGCCTTTCGCTGCACCGCAACTGGATGAAGTGATACTCGGTTGTGTCATGCCGGGCCCGGACGAGGCGAATATTGCGAGAATTGCTGCGCTGCGACTGGGATGTGGCGACCGTGTACCTGCCATGACGGTCCAGCGCAACTGCGCGTCCGGACTGCAGGCACTGGATACGGCGGCCAGAAACATTGCATACGGCCACTCGGATCTCGTGTTGAGCGGTGGTGTCGAGGCGATGAGTCACGCCCCGATACTGCTGGGCACCGCCATGGTGAACTGGATGGCTTCCTGGAGATCTGCACGCAGCTTCGGAGACCGCCTCAAGGTATTATCCGCACTGCGTCCCGCCTATCTGACACCCGTGATAGCACTCCTTCGGGGGCTGACCGACCCGGTCGTGGGACTTTCCATGGGGCAGACCGCAGAGGTGCTCGCCCATCGCTTCGGGATCACCCGGGAGATGATGGATGGCTTTGCCATGCGCAGTCACCAGCGCCTTGCTGCGGGGCATGATAACGGGCACCTGGCGGAAATCCAGCCTGTCTATGACTCCGCTGGTCACTATTACGACCACGATACCGGTTTGCGGGCTGATACCAGCATGGAACAACTATCCGGGCTCAAACCGGTCTTCGACAAACCGTATGGCAATGTCACGGCCGGAAACAGCGCACAGGTCACGGACGGAGCCGCCTGGCTGGTGCTGGCATCGGAAGATGCGGTCAACCGGTATGAGCTGCCGGTAATGGGACGCATCGTGGATACCCACTGGGCCGGTCTCGATCCCGCACAGATGGGTCTGGGACCGGTTTATGCCATGGCCCCCCTGCTCGCCAGAAACGGACTGAACACCGGGGATATCGATTTCTGGGAGATCAACGAGGCCTTCGCAGCCCAGGTGCTTGCCTGTCTGTCTGCCTGGCAGGACGATGATTTCTGCCAGAAACAGCTCGACCTCGAATCTGCCTTTTCACCCATTGACGAGGCACGGTTGAATGTGGATGGTGGCGGGATCAGTATTGGCCATCCTGTCGGTGCCAGCGGCGCAAGGATTGCACTGCATCTCCTGCAGGTGCTGCAACGGGAAAAGGCGGGGCGTGGTGTGGCCAGCCTGTGTATCGGTGGTGGCCAGGGCGGCGCAATGCTGATTGAAAGGGAGTGAGCGGTATGGAAATGACACCGGAACTGAAACACCTGCGCATCGAGTCCGATGCGGACAATATCGCCTGGCTGCATATCGACAGGGCCGAAAGCGCAACGAATGTTCTTACGCACGAAGTGCTCGATGAACTGGACCGGGCGTTCCGGGAACTGGAGAACCAGCCGCCGCGCGGGCTGGTCATACTATCGGACAAGGCCAATGGTTTTGTCGCCGGCGCTGATATTCGTGAATTTTCACGGGTCGCGGATTTCGACGGGGCCCTCGAAATCATTCACAAAGGTCAATCGGTATTTACCAGACTGGCTGAACTGCCTTTCCCCAGCGTGGCACTCATACATGGTTTCTGTCTTGGCGGGGGGCTGGAGATGTCACTGGCCTGCCGTTATCGGGTTGCCCGGGACGATCCCGGTACCCGGCTGGGCCTGCCCGAGGTACGCCTGGGTATTCACCCGGGATTCGGCGGCAGTGTCCGCCTGAGCCGGCTGCTCGGTGGCCTGAAGGCCATGGAACTGATGCTGAGTGGCCGGAGTGTGGATGGCAGGCAGGCGAAGCGCATTGGCCTTGTCGACGCGACCGCTCCCGAACGGCACCTGCGTGCTACCGGGCGTGCCCTGGTGCTCGGCAGCCCCTCGCCCAGCCGCCCCGGTCGCATGGCTGCGCTCAGCAACCATGGGCTGCTCAGACCCGCACTTGCAGGCATACTGCGCAAACAGGTCGCTGCACGCGCATCGGAAAAGCATTATCCTGCGCCCTATGCATTGATTGATGTCTGGAAAGACAATGCCGGTGATCCCGGGCGCATGATGGAGGCGGAAGCCAGATCGGTGGCGAAGCTGGTTACCGGATCCACTGCGCAGAACCTTGTCCGGGTATTTCTCCTCCAGGAGCGGTTGAAGATGCTGGGCCGTGACACCGGTTTCCAGCCCCGTTGTGTTCATGTAGTCGGCGCAGGTGTGATGGGTGGAGATATTGCTGCCTGGTGCGCTGTACAGGGCATGCAGGTAAGCCTGCAGGATCAGTCTCCCGAACGGATCGCACCCGCAATAAAAAGGGCCCATGCCCTGTTCAAGCGCAGGTTGAAGAAACCCCGGCTGATGCAGCAGGCCATGGACAGGCTGTTTCCAGATCATCAGGGCCTGGGGGTATCCCGGGCCGATGTGGTAATCGAATCCATTTTCGAGGATGGGGATGCCAAGCGTGAGCTGTATCGGGAACTGGAACCCCGTATGAAGACGGATGCTGTCCTTGCAACCAATACCTCGAGTATCCCGCTGGAAGAGCTGGCTGTTTCACTATCCCGGCCGGAACGCCTGGTGGGACTGCACTTTTTCAACCCGGTTGCGAAAATGCAGCTGATCGAGGTAGTCAGGGGTGCGTCCAGCGGTGAAGAAACGGTGGCACGCGCGATGAGCTTCGCGCGCAAGATCGATCGCCTGCCACTTCCTGTGACCAGCACACCGGGTTTTCTGGTCAACCGCATCCTGATGCCTTACCTGATGGAAGCGGTAGTGCTGGAATCAGAGGGAGTGGCGCCAGCCGCGATTGACAAGGCGGCTACTGATTTCGGTATGCCGATGGGCCCCATAGAACTCGCCGATACCGTTGGGCTGGATATCTGTCTGCATGTCGCCGAGATTCTGGCCGGACACTTCCAGACCACTGTTCCGGACAAATTACGCAGGATGGTGGCGGATGGGCACCTTGGTCGCAAATCGGGCCAGGGGTTCTATCGCTATAAAAAAGGCAAGCCGGTCAGGCAGGGTGCATCCACCCGGACAGAGGGTATGGAAGAGATCTCGGACCGGCTGGTATTGCGTTTACTGAATGAATCGGTAGCCTGTCTTCGTGAACAGGTGGTCGAGGATGCGGATATGCTCGATGCCGGTATGATATTCGGAACCGGATTTGCCCCGTTTCGGGGTGGACCGATGCACTATATCCATGACAGCGGGGAGAAATCCTTTCGCGAAAAGCTGCGAAGACAGCAGAAGGCACATGGTGACCGCTTTGCCGAAGATCCTGGCTGGGGCACAGCAACGACATAATTTCTGATTACACGAGGATTCATGGATGCCAAATGGAACGGTTGACATCATTTCCGCAGAGGAAGCAGGGACCCTCCCGGGTCTGTTTCGTGAACGTGTGCGGCGCACCCCGGATGGTATTGCCTACCGGCAGTACGACGAATCATCGGAGAGCTGGTTTGATACAACGTGGTCGCACATGGCGCATGAAGTCGCACGCTGGCAAGCCGCCTTTTCCGGTGAGGACCTTTCCGCCGGTGACCGGGTTGCCGTACTGCTGCGTAATTGCAGGGAATGGGTGATATTCGACCAGGCAGCACTCGGCTGCGGACTCGTATTGGTACCGCTGTACACAGAGGACCGGGCAGAGAACATTGCCTACATCCTGCAAAATGCCGGTGTGAAGGTCTTGCTGCTGGAGGGGGAAGATCACTGGGAACGGCTGCAGTCGGTACGGGACAAGCTGGGTCACCTGACCCGGGTGCTCTCCCTGCATCCGATTAACGCACCTGAGGGTGAGACCCGGTTGCGGACGGTATCTGACTGGCTGCCGGTGGCCGGCGGTGAACTGCTGCAGAATGAAGGTCCTGCGGGTGAACTGGCGACGATTGTGTATACATCCGGGACCACAGGGCGACCCAAGGGAGTGATGCTCAGCCACCGGAATATCGTCTGGAACGCCTGGCGCTGCTCCGAAGTCGTACGCATATACACGGACGATATTCTGATGTCGTTTCTGCCCTTGTCACATACCTTTGAACGCACGGCAGGATATTATCTGCCGATAATGACGGGTGCCACCGTGGCCTATGCCCGATCCATTCCGCAACTGGCGGAGGATCTGCAACTCATCAAGCCCACGTTGATGATATCGGTGCCGCGTATCTTCGAACGGGTGTACAACAAGATACAGGCGCAGCTGGATGATAAACCGCCGGTTGCCAGAAAGCTGTTCGAGATTACCGTGGATATTGGCTGGAAACGGTTTCTGCACCAGCAGGGCCGTGGCAGCTGGCGTCTGTCATTTCTTCTCTGGCCGGTTCTGAACCACCTGGTCGCCAGCAAGATCATTGCCAAACTGGGCGGCAGAATGCGTCTTGCCGTCTCGGGTGGCGCAGCACTGCCTCCGAAGGTGGCCCAGACTTTTATTGGTCTGGGCCTGCCGCTGATTCAGGGATACGGACTGACTGAGACCAGTCCCGTGATCAGTGCCAATTATCCGGATGACAATGAACCGGCAAGCATTGGCGTACCCTTGCAGGATGTGGAATGCAGACTCGGAGAGGACGACGAATTACTGATCCGGAGCCCCGGCATTATGCTGGGTTACTGGGACAATCCGGAAGCGACACGGGACATCATTGACGATGAAGGATGGCTGCATACCGGGGACAAGGTCCGCATCCAGAACAGGCATATCTACATCACGGGTCGCCTCAAGGAAATCCTGGTCCTCGCCAATGGTGAAAAGGTGCCACCGGCCGACATGGAGATGGCCATTTTACTGGATCCCCTCTTCGAGCAGGTCATGATAATCGGTGATAACCGGCCGTATCTGTGTGCCCTGCTGGTATTCAACCCGGAACAGTGGGAGAAATTTGCGCGCAGCCTGAACCTCGATCCCGCGGATTCATCGTCACTGGAAAACGAGGATCTCCTGTCTGCGGTACTTGATCAGCTCCATCAGCGGCTGGCCACATTTCCCGGTTATGCACAGGTGAGGCAGGCAAGCTGCACACTGGAACCCTGGAGCATTGAATCGGGCCTGATCACGCCCACACTCAAGCTTCGCCGTGACCAGATCATGGATTATTTTGCGGACAAGGTGGAAAAGATGTACGAAGGACACTGAATCACGGTTTCGCCCGTTCATTATTCCCGAGAGGCTGTCAGGCAACAGTCACCGAGGTGCCAAACAGGGTATTGAAATTACCGGTTGTGGTACTGGCCAGCTCCTCCAGCGACTCTCCCCTGAGTTCGGCGATTTGTTCCGCCACAAAGCGCACCCATGCAGGCTGGTTTGGCTTACCGCGATAAGGGACCGGTGCCAGGTAGGGGCAATCGGACTCCACCAGCAACCGGTCTGCGGGCACTTTTCTCGCAACGTCACGCAGATCACCGGCATTCCTGAAGGTGACAATTCCGGAGAATGAGATATAAAAGCCCAGATCAAGGGCCTTGCTTGCCATATCCCAGTCCTCTGCAAAACAATGCATGACGCCACCTGCCTCGCTCGCACGCTCTTCCTGCAGAATTCTCAGCGTATCTTCACGGGCATCGCGAGTATGTATGATCAACGGTTTTCCTGACAATCGTGCCGCGGTAATGTGGCGGCGCATACGTTCTCGCTGCCATTCCAGATCACCTTCACTGCGGAAGTAATCCAGCCCCGTCTCCCCAATGGCAACGACCTTCCCATGCTGCGCGAGTCTGGTGAGGTCCTCAACATCCGGTTCCAGTCCGTTTTGATGATTCGGATGGACACCCACAGAGACGGATACCTGATCGTAAGGCTCGCTGAGCGACAACATCGCCGGGTAGTCCTCCAGACTAACCGAAACACAAAGCATATGCCCTACGCCATGTTCCCGGGCTGCGGCGAGCACTCCATCCAGACCACCTTCATACGAATCCAGATCCAGCATATCCAGGTGGCAGTGAGAATCGACAAGCATGAGGATTTCCTGTAACGAAAATGGATTGTCATGCAGTAAGCGATGGAGGAGTCGCCCATGAGCCGTCATCCATTAGAATGATTTCACTATTGATCATAAAACATCCACCCAAGGATCTGGATCATCGAAGATCAGAAACTTCCCGCAGTTCAAAGATTCATACCAATTAAGCATGTCGGTACCTGAGAACAAGACGCAGGATATCGACTATCATAAGTGTAATAATTTCACTGGCAAAATTGCTATGGGGAAAACCAGAGTAGCCGGCTCGCACGGATATTCGGGCATCTTATCAAGTCACCCGAGGCAGATGCGATACGGATATCTACACAGTGTACCTGTTTTGGCGCAGACTGCAGAAGCAGATTACCAGTGTTTCGGATGAGAATGCCAGATCCAGAAACGCCTTGTTCACACCTCATTTATACAACAGGTCATGATCGTATGCGTATTTCAATGCTTCCGTACGGTTGTGGACCTGCAGCTTTTGAAACAAGGATGACAGATGGTATTTGACCGTACGCTCGCTGATATACAGGTCATGTGCAATATCCTGGTTACGTTTCCCCTCTGCGATCCCGTTCAGTACAGATACTTCACGTTTCGTTAGCTGTTGATGGGGACATTTGTTTTGTTTCTCCTTGCTTTCGAATTTTTTAACCAGCAGTGAGGCCACCACCGAATCGTAGTAGGATCCACAGCGAATCATCGCGCGGATTGCCTCACGCAGTACAAGCGGATCTACGTTCTTGCTGATTAGCCCGTGTGCGCCGCAGTCCAGTGTATTCGCAACCTGCCATTCAGACATGTTTGCAGAATATGCCATGATCTTTGTCTTGAGTTGATTATTAACAATATCTGCGATGAGTCTGTAGGCCAGACCATCATGTAATTCCAGGTCTAGCAGCAATACCGTAATCTTCTGTCTGCTAAGCAATGCCCATGCGCTATTGCAACAGTCTATCTCTGCTGAAATAGTCATGTCTGGTTCGCATTCCAACAGTTGCCGAATGCCATAGCGAACCAATGGGTTGTCATCTACAACAAGAATTGAATAGTTATGATTATTCGCCCCTGATCCAGGGCACATACTCCCGGTATTCATGTCTTTCACTCTTGTTCCCCCGAATATTTGTTTTGCTCATTACTTTTCCACCATTTATGTTGTTTATACAGCATATGTTGTTTTTATATCCTACATACACATTGAGTACGCTTTATTGATTGTGTTCAGATCTCAGACAGTCAAACTTGTTCTATTGTTAAAGATAACAAACAATCACATCTCCCTAAACAATACTGAATGCATGTTATTTGTTCTCTGAATACCACATTAGATCTGCATATCTGCCGTCCCTGATTTTCTTTTCGCTTGATATGACTGTACCAAGGTGCAGTTTTATCTTTCCCTTTCGTGCCTTTCTTGCAGAGAAATAACTGTCCAATGGTCCGTATCTTTCATCCAGATATCAGCCTAAGCTTAGATTAAATATAGAACGTTTTCCCATATTGACAAAAAATCTACCACATATTCGGTTAGATCAGCAGTCAGGAATAAACAGCAGGATTTGAAAAAACCAATACTCAAAATATTGCATACCACTGTTACAAATTGAAAATAACTGATATTTCTGGGGGAGTTACAATGAACTCATCAGTCATTGCTTCAAGTTGGAACCGACTTTCACCGGCAATCATGCTGAACACTTTTCTTGCATCCATGGCGCTGATATTCGTCACGGGTGCGCATGCCCAGGCAATACAGTGCGGACGCACCATCACGGCGGACGTCGTGGTTCTGGATAATCCAACCGTGTTTAACCGGTTGGGCGCCCAGAATCCGAACTGGATTACCTACGCCCTGCGGCGCGATGTGATCGATATCCGTACCGGAACGCCGGAGGGAATACCTAATGCGGCCGGGACTGTCGGGGTACTGGAGCCGGGTCTTGTGGCACTACGGCCGGACAAGCGCCCCAGGCCGCTGGTGGTACGCTCGGCCGCAGGCGACTGCCTCACCGTGCGTTTCCAGAATCTGCTGGCCCCCGTCGCCAATCCCAACAATGCCCAGCAGGATGCGTTGTTCAACGACGACCAGGTCTTCGATCGCTGCGCCAGCTTCCATGCCCAGGGAGTTGAACTTATCGACAGCATCGCCAGCGATGGCAGCTGGGTTGGCACGAATGGTGGTGGCGACCCGAACACGGCCTGTGGCCCCTCGCAGAGAAAGGGCAGCCTGGTGGGTCCGGGAGGCAGAATCACCTACAGTCTCTATACACCACACGAGGGCACCTATACCGTTAATAGCTATGGCGCCACCATCGGCAGCGAGCAGAGCGGCGGCAACCTCGGTATCGGTATGTTCGCTCAGCTCAATGTACAGCCAAAGGGTGCCGGGATCTACCGCAGCCAGCTCACCGAGGAAGAGATGCGGCTGGCCACCGTCGGCACCGTGCCGTCTGACTGCGACCTTGCGAATCCGAACGAGATCTCCGGCGTAACCTGCAATCCGGGTGGTCAGCCGATCATCGATTACGAAGCCGTGTACCCCGCCGTTGCGCCATGGACCACCGAGGGCAAGGCCGGCCTGCCGATTATCAACATGCTGACCCCGGCCAACCTGCTGGTTCACAGCGATATCAACGCCATCATTGTCGGTCCAAATGCGGACGGCTCGTTTCCACCCAGTACCTATCCACTGGAAAGCGTGGGATACAACGTACCCAATCTGCCCAATCGACTGGAACCCTTCCGCGAGTTTTCCTCCATTTTCCATGACGAGCAGACCAACTCCCAGGTCTGTCCCCGCTGGTACGGCGATGCGGTGCTTGGCTACACTCTGGCGAGCGTCAAGGACCAGTTCATGATCAACTACGGTTCGGGCGGAATCGGCTCGGAGATCATCGCCAACCGCCTGCACACCGGTCCCATGCACGTCTGCACCGACTGTGCCTACGAGGAGTTCTTCCTGGCCTCGCAGACAGTGGGTGATCCCGGCATGCTGGTCAATTTCCCGGCCAACACCGGTATCGAGCAATGCGATCCGGCAGCCATTGCCGGTCCGAGCTGCTGGCGTGATCCGATCAACCTGGCTAACGGTCCGATTCAGGGCAATATTGCCCTGTACCAGGAGGACCCATCCAACGTCCACCACGCCTACACCGGTGACTTCGTCAAGATCCGTAATATCCACGCGGGCGCCTTTGAACAACACATATTCCACCTGCACAACCATCAGTGGCTGTTCAACCCCAACGACGACAATGCGAACTACCTGGATGCCCAGGAGATCATGCCGGGTTCCGGTCACACCTATGAGCTGGCCAACGGGGGAGCCGGAAATCGCAACAAGACCGCGGGTGACGCTATCTTCCACTGCCATTTCTACCCGCATTTCGCCCAGGGAATGTGGTACCACATCCGCAATCACGACGTGATGGAGACCGGTACCGTACTTGCCGTGAGCGGTGCGGTGGATGTGGACAATCCGGGCAACGCGTTCCACGCCGTCCCGTTTGATCTGCGCAGTGGTGAACCTGCCGCCGGTGCGCGGGCCCTGCCCGATGGCGAACTGCTTGCCGGAACACCCATCCCGGCTCTCGTTCCCCTCCCCGGCAAGCCCATGCCACAGATGCCCGCCAAGGTCTCCGTCATGGCAGTGGACCGCGGAGATTTCAGCCTGGCAACGGGCCGTACCCCACCGAACGGTCTCGGACAAGGTCCCGACTCGAGTCAGGTGATCGTTGATCGCATCAGCGTCGCCGGTTCCGATGGCATCCTCGGCACCGCCGATGACGTCAGTCCAGGCTTCCCCTTCTGGCTGGCCGGCAACGAGTGTGGGCCAGGTGGTGATGCCGCGACCGGTGCATGCCCGCAGGGCATCGTCGGACAACGCATGCCCACCCCTGTCCTGGACATGCTGACCGAGGCAGGCGCAACCGCCAATGGCTATGCACCGGCACTGGCGGGCGGCTGGGATGGCGGACTGCCGCGACACGCGCTGCTTGGCTACACCGCCGGTGGCCTGTCGCTGGACACCCAGAACCGACTCGACTTCAGCAAGATTGTCGAGCGGGCCCAACCGGTTTACTTCCCGGAAATCGGTACCGATCTGGAAATGGTCAGCATGGAATACCAGGCCGTACGTGAAAGACCCAGTGTCGCCAACTCGCTGTCGGGAATCAACACGATTCCTTCCAACTTCATCCTGAACGGTGCCCCGGCGGTGCCGGGTGGTCCATTCAATGATCCCTGTATCGACGACCGAGGTGTTCCGCTCCTATCCGGCGTGGTGGGTAATTTCTTCGACGGCATCGGTGGCCTGACTACCACGGGCTCCTCCAGCTTCAGCGCCGAGAATCCACGCATCTACAAGCTCGCCAACATTCAGATCGACGCCGTCTTCAACAAGGTGGGCTATCACTATCCACAGGAACGGATCATCGCCCTGTGGGAGGACGTACAGCCGACCATTGACAAGGTTCGTCCACCGGAACCGCTGGTCATGCGTTTCAATACCTTCGATTGCGGCATGCTGCTGCACTCCAACCTGGTGCCGGGTGAGTTCGAACTGGACGACTTCCAGGTTCGCACACCGACCGATATCATCGGCCAGCACATCCACCTGCCCAAATGGGACCTGACCACTAATGATGGTGCGGCCAACGGCTGGAATTACGAGGACGGCGCACTCGCCCCACCCATCGTGGAGGAGCGTATCCACGCGATCAATCTCTTCAATGATGAGGCACAGGCCAACCTGGACGCCGAAGCGGCAGGACAACCCCTGCCGTTCCCTGACCTCGCTGGCCTGTTGCCGGTTCCGACCATCGACACGGGGGATCCGGGCAGCGCAGTCGGCCCCGGCGAGACGCATCTCACCGCACTACCGCATCCCTTCTTCGGTGGTGGTGACTACCTCGGGGCGCGTACGGTGATCCAGCGTCTCTACGTGGACCCGATCGTGAATGTGGCCGGTGACGACCGTGGTCTGGGAATGACCTTCTCCCATGACCACTACGGACCTTCTACCTTCCAGCAGATCGGCCTCTATTCGACTATCATAATCGAACCGGCCGACTCCATCTGGTTGCACAACGAGACCGGTGAAAGACTGTCCGCTGGTCGCGGCGACGGTGGTCCGACCTCCTGGCAGGCGGCCATCATCACACCCGGAACACCCAACTCCGTGGGTTCCCACAAGATACCGGATCACCGCGAGTTTTACTTCGAATTCGGTGATTTCCAGCATGCCTATGAGGCGGGCGTCTATGTGGGCGCAGGGCCGGATGGCCGTCCGATCAAGACAGACATCATCCAGCCGGATCCGTTCAATGCAACCGTTGCCTTCGCTCCAGCACTGCAGGATACCTGGCAGCAGACCGTCAACCCGCCGCTCAAGCTGAAGTCGGTTCCATTTCCGGATATCGTGACGGCCGAAGGGGCCTGCCCAGGTCCTGCCGGTAACGCCGACCCGAGCGTACCGAGGCCCTGCGCGGAGGCCATCAACATCTCGCACAGCTCGATGCTGGTCGTCAATTACCGCAACGAGCCAGTCGGCCTGCGCGTATTTGATCCCGACAGGAGAGGTCCCGACGGCAAGCGAGGTTCCCAGACAGATGGCCTGGCGGGTGATCTGGCCTTCGCACTGCAGAGCCGGACTGACCGTGCCATACCACAACTGAACACAAGCTTCGGTGATATGCCCTACCCGACGACTGGCAATTGCGACGGTATTAACTGTGATCGTCAGCCCGGTGACCCGATCACCCCTATCATGCGTGCCTATCAGACTGACGAGATCAAGGTGAAGATCCAGTCAGGGGCTACCGAGGAGCAGCACCAGGTATCGATTCACGGCCTGAAATGGCTGTCGAACGGTTCCGGCTTCGGTAAATCCGGTAACTCCGGCTGGCGTAACTTCCAGTCAGATGGTATTTCCGAGCAGTTCAGCCTGCAGGCACCAATCAACCCCGATCTGGGTCAGGCCGGCCAACGGGCCTTTGACACACTGTACGCAACGGATGTGTCGCGCGATGGATTCTGGAGCGGAGTCTGGGGTATCTTGCGGAGCTACGGCTTCAAACAGAATGACCTCATCGAACTTCCCGACAATCCGATACAAGATCTTCCAAACGTTAATACAGTCATCAATGAGGACGACTTCAACGGTGTCTGCCCGATTACCGCCAATGTTGTGGTTCATGACGTGACTGCGGTGCTGGCCAATGATGTACTGCCGAATAACCTGGGCGTTACCATTCCCCCCAACGATCCCGCTCGGGGCAACCAGGGTAGCGATTCGGACGGCGACGGAATCGGCGACAACGAGGGTGCCCCCCTCAACCCTGATGGCGGTACGCTGGTACACAATCGACGTGGGACGATAGTCCCCGATGTCGTGGGTGCCGATGGCTTCCTGCCGGGCGGCGAGGGACCACTGAACGACCCGACCGCTATCCTGTACGTAAACACTGGTGACCTCGTACCCAATCCGCAAAATCAGGGACAACAGAATCAGTGTGATCGGGGTGGAGCACAGAATATGCGATGTCCGGTCCGGCTTGCGGATAACGCACCAGTTGAGCCTCTGGTGCTACGCGCCAATGCTGGCGACTGCATAGAGGTCACCTTGCGCAACCGTCTACCTGATATCGCACCGGATCTTGCCGGCTGGCAGGATATGCAGTGGGTGGTCAACCGTGACCTGTTCAACAATGCGCGTCCGCCGGAGATGCACTTTTTTAACAACAATCTTGTCCGGCCGTCTAGCTACGTGGGATTACACACCCAGCTGGTCGAGTATGACGTGACGCGTGATGACGGTACTCTGGTCGGAAACGGAGAGATTGAAAATGGCCAGCTGGCACCACCCGGAGGCGAAACCACGTACCGCTGGTATGCGGGTGATGTGGCTTACGTTGATGTAGCGGAGAACCAGTACGAAATCGTGGCCACGCCAATTGAGTTTGGCGCCGTCAACATATTATCGGCGGACCGTGTGAAACAACCGCAGAAAGGCCTGTACGGTGCATTGGTCATCGAACCGGCCGGTGCCGTGGTTACCGAGGATACCCTGGTACCCGATGGTCAGGGCAGCGGAAATGCAACGCGCCTGACCCGGGCACAGGTGAGCGTGAGTTCGCCACCGGGTGATGCCGGTTCCGGTGGTGACTACCGCGAGGCCCTCATGATCAGTCACAAGATCAACAACATCCGCTGGGCGGACGGTAGTGCCATCGCCAACATCCATCAGGGTGAGCTTGGTCGCGAGGGCGCCGAGGACAGCGGCCACGCGGGTCTTAACTATGGCATGGAGCCATCCTGGTTCCGCTTCAAGCTGCCGCCCGATGTTCCGTTCGGCAACGCCGGCACGCCCAACAGCTTCGGCAGCCTGCAAAATGCGCACGCAATGTACGCTAATTCCCTGGCCGCGGGTGAGCCCAACAGCGTGCCGTCAATCGCCGGTGTCTCTGCGGCAGGTGACCCGGCAACACCGGTGTTTACGGCCAACGCGAATCAGGCGAGCCGTATCCACATGCTCAACGGTGCCTCCACCGACCGCGATGGCACTTTCAGGCTGCACGGACACCTCTGGCAGCGCGATCCCTTCGTCTGCACGGGTG
>JARFQV010000037.1 GCA_029287615.1 Pseudomonadota bacterium
CGTCCGGCCTCCACCCTGACAATGGTATCTGTACGGGGATCGAAGGTTTCGTCGCGACCATAGACTTCGCGAGCGATTGAAAACGCCTTCAGTCGGTCGCCCCTGTCAGCGAGTGCCTCCTCCACGACAAAGCGTAAAAAGGATCCAATTCGCTTTGAGCGGGCAAATTCAGCTGAATCAAGAATCCGCTCGAGTGCCGCCCGGACATGGGGTTCCTGTGGGGGAGCATGATCCGGGTAGGTCTTCTCGGCGTGGTTCTTCACTTGGGCGCGTTGACTATCTGTATGAAATTGCAGCAATTATGGGTTTGGTGTAACGTTACATTTCATCAAATGTCACACCTTTTCACACCCTGATACCTGCCTTGCTACAGCATTACCAGGTACAAGGCGTATTAATCAACTATATAAGATGAGTGGTATGGCAAAGCACGGATGATGCACCTGCATCTCAACCAGCATGTGCGCCATCAGCCAAATTATCACTTGTGACGCTCCCCGAGACAACGAGAGCGTGTCCCGAAACCAGGGTTTGACCAGTTTAAGTCGTGTGTATTCGAAGCAAACATGTCAAAAAATCCATTTTGAATCAATATTGTCAGAATCGTTAAGCCAAGGAGTCCTTATGATGAGCAAGATACGAAAGAGTCTCAGCATCAGCAGTTTTGCCATTGGTGCTGTTGCTGGTATTTATCTGGCGGTGGCGGAAGTACCCTTGCTTTCGACGGCGTATGCCAAGGAAACGACAGAGGTATCGCCCGTCCGCGCCAGACCGCGGGATACCTATTACCCGAACAGTGAGGACCTGGCCCCCGACGAGATGCGGGTGATCGCCTGTGGTACGGGCATGCCGACGACGCGGGCAGCACAGGCTGCCGCTTGCTTCCTGGTCGAGCTGGGCAATGGCGACAAGTTTCTCTTCGACATCGGCAGCGGCTCGGCCGAACGCATCTCGTCGCTCCAGATCCCATACAACTATCTCGACAAGGTCTTCATCGGGCATCTGCACACCGACCACTTCGGTGCGCTGCACGATCTCTTCATCGGTGGTGCGCTGATGGGGAGGAATGTGCCGCTGCGGGTCTGGGGCCCCAGCGGGGCAACGCCGGAGCTCGGTACCGCCTATGCGCTTGACCACATGCAAAAAATGCTCACCTGGGATCTCGCTGGCCGCGCCGGGAATGTGGATTTCCGCGGTTACCGGATGGATGTCACGGAATTCGATTTCAAGGGAGAAAACCAGGTTGTCTACGAAGAGAACGGCGTTACGATCCGCTCTTTCCCCGCTATTCACTCGATCGACGGTTCGGTGAGCTACAGCCTCGAATGGAACGGACTGAAATTCGTCTTCAGCTCAGACACCTATCCCAATACGTGGTTCAACAAATACGCCAGGGATGCGGATCTCGTCGTCCACGAATGTTTTATCGCGGTGCCCGAACTCGTCTCCAAGATGGGATTCACGCCCGAATCGGCGCTGCTGGTGGGCACCCAGGTGCATACCGCACCCGAGGCCTTCGGCAAGGTGATGAGTGAAATCAAGCCGCGAATGGCGGTGGCCTATCACTTTTTCAAGGACTATGACACGACACCCGCCGTCTACGATCGCATCCGCAAGACCTATGACGGCCCGCTCAGCCTTGCCGAGGACTACATGGTCTGGAATGTCACCAAGGACGACATCCGGGTGCGCCTGGCCGAGGTCGACCATCACACCTGGGCACCGCCAGCGGCAGCACCTGCCGAACCGCCGAAACCCGAGGACAAGACCGCAATGGCCAGGAAGCTTGGTGTCGACACAATCGATTTCAGCGAGTTCACGAAATCCGGTTTCTGGAATGTCGACGACGTGCTGCGGCCGATCTACGAGGAAGCCAGCGAGGTGCTGGGCCAGGAGTTTCCGTATCCGGAGAAACAGTAATATTGCCCGAAAGGGCTGGGAAAGGTGTCAGGAACCTATTTTATCCCTGTCCTAAGCGTCGATTCACGATACTAGTTGCTGAAAGAGGTTCCTGACACCTTTTGACCATCCGCAGGTATTGCCTTGCTGCATAAAAGGGGAAACAGGGCTTACAGCATGGGGCTGTCCTATGACAGCTCTCCGGTCAGCGACGGCAGGCGCACCATCGATCTGCCCATGGACGAACAGCTGAAGCTGTCAGCCGGTATGGCTCTGGACGCCGCCGGAGGTCTTGATTATTCGATAGGTGCTACATTGATGTATGCGGGCGAGGGCAAGGTAGACCAGACTTCGCAGGGAGTACGTTTCAAGGGCAAGTTCGACACCAACCTGATCCTGTTCATCGGCGGCAGTGTCCGTTATGTATTTTGATTCCTGCTCACGATTGGGGTTCAGGTGGCTTGGCAATGATTGAAGAGACGGGTTACTGCCGGTAACGCGGGTACTTTCATCTGCGGAGCGCTTAAAGAAAGGCAGGATAACTGCAAGGATCGTCATGAAGGCAGTCAGGATTGTAGACAGGATGAAGGCCTCGTTGGGCATGATAAACGAGACTGTAAACAGGAGGGGCGCCAGGATAATCGCCAGGAACGGCGCAAAGATAGATGGTAATCAGATTCCGAAGACCACACACATTCTGCTGCAGGATGTATAAATCTAAAAGGGTTTGATACATTTTTGTAAACAGCCGGATACATATGGACATTAACAGAGGTGGCACCATTGTTTATGCATCAATTATTTTGTAATCCCCTTACCTTGAAGAGCGCCCTGATCGCCGCTGATGATCCCATGTGCTTTTTACTGGCTGGCCGCTAGGGTTGTGAATCCGCCGCCGACCTGCAGGTAAGCGATATCAACCGGATACAGGTATATTATGCATTTTATCGCTTGCTCTCGGGTACCGCAGTACGTCCATGAGAAATGTTCAACGGCCACCTCGTGACAAGTAACGTGGCGTCACAGGAAAGGAGTATTCATGTTCAAGACCATCTGGAGAAAGGCATTTCTGCTAGCCGTCGGTTTCATCATCCTCGCATCACCCGCAATTGGTGGCACAAAGACCGCAGGAGAGCGCATAGACGATTCGACCGTCAGCACCCGGACCAAGGCCGCCCTCGTGGAGAACAAGAACGTCTCCGCAGGGGACATCAACGTGGAGGTCTACAAGGGCACGGTGCAACTGTCCGGGTTTGTGGATTCCGGGGCGAAGGAGGCTGCCGCGCTGGCCACGGCAGCGCAGGTCGAAGGCGCCACCAGGGTGCTGGATGCCATCGTCATTATGCCAGGATCCCGAACCATGGGTGAGACTGTAGACGACAAGACCATCCAGACCAGGCTGAAGACCGGATTGACCAAAGGCGAAGGTTTCAGCAGCGCTGTCTCGATTAATACCGATGTCTGGAGAGGTCATGTCCTGCTCGCGGGCTTCGTCGACAGTGAAGAAGTGAAAGCCGCGGCGGGCGAAGTCGCCAGGGCAATCCCGGGTGTCAAGGAAGTGCATAACCTGATCGCCGTCCAACCCTGAGTCCTTGTACTGCTGAATATCCGTCAGGGAGCCTTCCGCATTCTTCTTCAGAGGTGCGCCGATCGATTATGGGTCTATAGCGGAGAGCGAGTCGAAATTCCCCTCCTGCCCCGGTCGGAACGTCGGGGATCAGACTGAACGGTCGAAGGGTGTACAAGGTACCGTCGCGTTGAGATACGTATCATACACTGACTATACATGCTCTATACGTCATCATTGTGAAGTCATGAAGTGGATCAGGAAACAGCACGGGCTGATTGTTTACTGCTTGCTTGCATCCATCGTACTCAGCGCCTGTACGTCGCTGGGTTCCCGCAACGTACCGCGCGACCGATTCAACTACAATGCCGCAATCGCAAAATCATCAAACGAGCAGATGCTGCTCAATATCGTTCGCCTGCGGTACCTGGAAATACCCGGGTTTCTCTCCGTGAACTCGGTGATCACGAATTATTCCTATGATGGTAATGCAGGAATCAGAAAGACATGGGCAGACGGTAACTCGGATATAGTACCGGATACACTGACGGGAAGCGCCAATCTTGCCTATGCTGAACGCCCCACCATCACGTATGCACCGCTGGCGGGCCAGGAATTTGCCCGCCGTTTACTGAAACCGATTCCGGTTGAGGTGATCTTTTCGCTGAGCCAGGCGGGTTGGCCAGTGGATATTCTGATGGGAATCGCGTTGCAACGCATCAACAATATCGAGAACATGGGTTTCGGGCAGGTTCCCTCACCGGGAGATCTGGACAGGGAACAGCAATACGCGGAAGAGGAACGCAAACTTCGACGCTATCAGCAAGTGTTGCAGCTTATGCTCACGCTGGGACGCGCGGGCGCGATCGAGGTGCAGCGAAAGGAAGTCGACGATTTCGTTTCAGCATATCTTTACTTCGCCAGTGATCAGTCCCCTGATATCCAGCGGGAAATCGACGAGCTGAAAAATGTCCTTGATCTGAGTCCGGAGCGTGATACCTATCGCATTACGGGGCGGATGACCAGACGCAAGCCCGATGAGATCACCATTCAGACACGCTCGCTGCTGGCCATCATGTCTTATCTGTCACGTGGTATCGATATTCCAACCGATGATAAACTGAATAATCGGGTCGTTGTCCTGCCCCCGGAGACAGAAAAGAAGATCCAGGAACAGCTTGCCCTGCAAATTCACTCCCAGAAGGAGCGGCCGGAGGATCCCTATGTCGCCGTCCGGTATCGGAGTCACTGGTTCTATATCGATCATGCCGATATCAAGAGCAAGCGAACCTTTGCAATCATGCAGGTGCTCTTTCAACTCCAGGCGCCCACCGGTGGAACGGCTGCGCCGTTGCTGACCCTGCCAACGGGTGGTGGATGAGCAGGGCAGGCTCGATGGTGAATCCCCAAAACTGATTGTCACGAGACTTCCAGCCATTCAAAAAGGCCTGCTTTTTCAGGATCACAAGGCGGTTCAGCGTCTCGTACAGATGCATGCTTGCGATTTTTGCAGGCCTTAATGCCATTGCAAGGCAAGGCGCATTTATAATGTGTTGACAGTTTTACAGCCGGAATGTCCGCCTAGCCCGTATTTCTCACCGCGGGGCGAGGTGAGAAATACGGGCTAGTCCTCCATAATATTCTGCAGGCACGTATCATCACCCGTACCCAATTCCAGCAGTGCCGCCACAGCCGCGGGCGGGAATACGACAGCCCCTACTATTCCCGAGAGCTTTTTAATCACACCGGCCTTGCCTACTTTTATCTCGGGTTCGGCAAAACTCCCCTTGAGGATCACCGGAACCGCCTTTGCAGACAGTGTCGTGGTATGTGGTTTCGGCGTGAACTTCAAATCCCACTGTTCCTTTTCCAGATCGATGGCGCC
>JARFQV010000062.1 GCA_029287615.1 Pseudomonadota bacterium
GCATGATCAACCCTGACCTGCATATCCAGATAGGGCTCTCCTGCGCCATCCGGCACATCAAGAATCAGACGACTGCGAGCCTCCAGGCCGTCGGCACGCAGACCGATCTCTGCTGCGCCTATGCGCAGGCTGTCGGCGAATCGCTGCCATTGCACAATCCCCTTGATACGATCGAAATGCAGTGCCTCGCTGAAAAAGCCGGGCTCATCAATCAGCACATTACGACTGTAAATCTCGACCGCCCCCTGGTTGGCTGTACCGCGCATTACGCCATCGAGACCGGAAAATCCGGGCATTCCCTTCCATGCCTGATTGCCGAAATCATGAAACTTAGCCTGAAATGACAATCCGGTAATCCTGTCATCCCGCTTGCTGAAACTTACATGAACCCCGTCCAGCTCACCCTCCGGCTGCAGTGCGGCAAGCTGCTCACGCAAGCCTTCACCAGTCATCGGCATCGCCAGCAGCAAACGGCTTGCATCCCGAAGATTGACATGATCGGCAATACAGGTGACAGATTCACTACCATCTTCTAGTTGCTGCATTGCCAGCGATAAATCCATCTCCCTGAGCGTCTGCCCGTTGCGCACGATGGACAGGCGCTCGATGGAAAGCTGCCGGATAGAATCTTTCTGCCGCCAGGCAACCAGGCCACCCAGTCGCTCGGCATCAAAGGCAATCGATCCGGAAACGTCTGCATCGTGTACCCTGATACCGCTCACATCGAGCTCCGCAATAACACGCTGGAGCCTTGTGTCCGCGATATCAAACCACAGCCGGGTATCCATCGTTCCCGAAAACAGGAACGGGAGATCCGCATACATCCCGATCTGCCTGCTAAGCTCCCCCAGTGACACCGACATGGCCCGGACATACACCCTTCCATTCCATGGCACATGGTCAACCGATCCCCTGAGGTCTGCCTGAAAATCCAGCCGCATTCCCAGCTGTTCGGGCAACCGCACGTATCCACTCACGCGATGACTGGTATCGCTGTTTTGAAGGGTAATATTGACGTCGGAGAAGCGCGCCGGGTCATCCTCTTCGGACCCCCGGTACAAGTTGATGGTACTCTGTAAAAGAGTAATTCTGTGCTGCCCAAGTAACCACCGGGCTACTTCTTCGGGTGGAGTTGTCGATGAAAAATTCTTCAGCCTGAGATGACCGCTCTCATCCTGTACAAAATCCAGACTGGTTCCTATAACGCTCACGCCGGCAAGCAGCACTTCCTGCTTGCTGATCAAACTCCACATATCCACAGCCAGCCAGATATGGTCGACTTCCAGCAGCAACTCCCCGTCGTCCGGGTCGGAAACCGTTATTCCACCGAGCTTGATTATCGGCCCGAGTCCCCGCCATGCCGCTTCCACATTATCAATGCGAACGGCGGCATGCAGAAAATCGGCTGCTCTGTTCTCAATCTCGACACGGTAGTTGCTCACGGCCGGAATCCACAACCGGGCCACAGCAAGTGCGGTTGCCGTCAGAACCATGAATAAAACAGTCAGCGTAACCAGCAGGGAAAAAACGCGACGGATCATGGCTGGGTAACAGGATACCCCCGGCAGGGCACCCGGAAATATTCCGGCCCTGGCAGGTCAGCGTGACCAGGATCCCCAAGGTCGATCAGTATCACAATGGCACCACATCATACTGCTCCTGCGTATACAGGGCCTCTACCTGGAATTTGATTGGCTTGCCGATAAAGGCCTCCAGCTCCGCCAGACTGTCCGACTCCTCGTCGAGGAAGAGATCAACGACTTCCTGAGAGGCCAGAACCAGTAACTGCTGTGCGTCATACTGCCTTGCTTCTCGCAGGATCTCCCTGAACAGTTCATAGCAGACGGTCTCGGCTGTCTTCAGAACCGATCTGCCACCGCAAGTTGTACAGGGCTCGCAAAGGATATGTTCCAGACTTTCCCGGGTTCTCTTGCGAGTCATCTGGACGAGCCCGAGAGAGGATACCTCGCTGATGTGGCTCTTCGCATGATCCTTGTCAAGGCTCTTTTCCAGCGCCCTCAGTACCTGTCGCTTGTGTTCCTCCTGCATCATATCGATAAAGTCTACGATGATTATCCCACCCAGGTTTCTCAGTCTTAGCTGGCGCGCAATTGCCTGTGCGGCTTCCAGGTTGGTCTTGAAGATGGTTTCCTCGAGATTCCGGTGACCGACGTATCCGCCGGTATTGACGTCGATTGTGGTCATGGCTTCCGTCTGGTCGATGATGAGGTAACCACCTGACTTGAGCTGTACCTTGCGCTCCAGTGCCTTTTGTATTTCATCATCCACGCCATATAAATCGAATATCGGTCTTTCACCGGGATAATATTCCACCTGCGCGGGTAATTCAGGAATATACTGCTCGACAAACTGTATTATACGCTGATAGCTTTCCCGTGAATCTATTCTGACCTTCTCCACGTCGGCATCCAGAAGATCGCGCATCACCCGCTGCGGTAATGGCAGGTCTTCGTAGATAATGGAGTTCGGTGCGGCATCTGCATGGCGATTGTGTATGGAGTCCCACAATTTGCGAAGGAAAACCATGTCGGCAAGCAGGGCGTCTCTGCTGACGCCTTCGGCAGCCGTCCGGACGATGTATCCGCCATTCTTGTCATCCGGCAACGACTCCTGGATGATAGCCTTCAGACGGTCACGCTCGGCCTCGTCCTCGATCTTCTGCGATACCCCGATAGATCTTACCTTCGCCATAAATACCAGGTAGCGGGAAGGAATGGTTATCTGTGTAGTCAGACGGGCACCCTTTGTACCCAGAGGGTCCTTGATAACCTGTACCAGCACATCCTGGCCTTCATAAAGAAGTTTCGCAATAGCGTCCTCGGTGTGTAAATTCTCCGCATCGGGATCATCTACGGTTCTGGAGACAACGTCGGAGGCATGCAGAAACGCCGCTCTCTCCAGACCAATATCGACAAAGGCTGCCTGCATACCGGGCAATACACGGCACACGCGACCCTTATAGATATTACCGACAATTCCCAGTCGCCTGGCCCTCTCGACACATACCTCCTGTAACATCCCGTTTTCCACCACTGCGACCCTCGTTTCGCGCGGTGTAACGTTAATCAGTATCTCTTCGCTCATGACCTGGCCTTGAAGACAATCATTCCGGTTACCATTACATTCACAGATTTATTCATGTCCAGAGAGTATATCAATGCCGTTCCCCCTCAGGAGGTCAGCCGTCTCGGCCAGTGGAAGCCCCATAACCGCCGAGTAACTGCCTTCAAGGCGCGTGACAAAGATGGCAGCAATCCCCTGTATGGCATACGCACCTGCCTTGTCTGCCGGTTCTCCGGTGTCCCAGTAGGCCGCACACTCACCGGCTTGAAGGGCACGAAAACTCACGGAACTGATATTGGTTCGCACCTCTACCCTCTTTCCCGCTACTGCAACCGCGCTGAGCACCTGATGCGTTCGCCCTGATAGTCTTTGCAACATCCGAATGCCGTCTTCCCGGTCCCTGGGCTTGCCGAGCACCTCATCATCGATCAGGACAACGGTATCTGCCCCAAGCACCGGCAATCCATTGTCGGCAGGCAGTTGCCGGAGCCCTGAACGCGCCTTCAGCACCGCAAGCCGCCGGATATGATCCTGTGGAGATTCCTGACCCTGTCGTGCTTCATCCACGTCCACATCGAGAACCCGGTATGTCAGCCCTAGCTGCGAAAGCAGTTCCCTGCGCCGTGGTGAGGAAGAGGCAAGATACAATTGCGGATCTTTCATGAACAGTATCCATTATCGATGATAGGGATGCCCTGTGTGGATCGTCCAGGCCCGATAGATTTGTTCAGCTATCACGATACGTACCAGTGGATGCGGCAATGTGAGCGGGGACAGTGACCAGGTAAAATCGGCGCGTTGCCGGCATTCCTCCGACAGGCCGTCCGGTCCACCGACCAGCAATGCGACATCAGCACCGGATCCCAGCCAGCCTTCCAGGCTGTCCGCAAGCTTCGCAGTGCTCCAGTATTCCCCTCCGACTTCCAGGGCACCAACCAGACAGCCCTTTGGCAGAGCCTTCAGGATACGCTTTCCTTCTTCTTCTTTCGGCCGCCGCGCATCACCTTTCCTGTTCCTGCGTGCCGTTGCGATTTCCACCAGGCGCAAGGTGCATTCACCGGATAAACGTCTTGCGTATTCATCATACCCCTTGTTTACCCAGTCGGGCAGTCTGTTGCCGACGGCAATCAGATGTATCTGCATCTTTCACCAGTTCCATGCAGTCTTCTGATGAGCACAAATCTCTATACAGGCAACGACCTAGGCGGTTGGGTCCTTTGCCCGCTTTGCATCTGAACCACCCACGGACCAGAGCTTTTCCAGGTCATAGAACTCCCTTACCGAAGGCTGCATTACGTGCACCACCACGTCTCCGAGATCCACGAGAATCCACTCGCCCTCCCGTTCACCCTCGATGCCGATTGGGTGGACACCTGCCTTCTTTGATTCCCTCACCAGATTATCAGCAAGGGCACGAACATGTCGTGATGAGGTTCCGCTTACGATTACCATAATGTCGGTGATGGATGTAGAGTGGCGGACATCGAGTACCTTCAGGTCTACACCCTTGACATCCTCCAGCGCATCGATAACCAGTTTCAGCAAATTTTCATCCTGCATCAGATTCTGTTCCTGTCCCGGATACCATGGATATGCCAGACTGGTATCAATATGAATGTGACTATTTATTCGCAGTACACAACCCGGGACGTTCTGATCGTCAAGGGCTCTGGATTGATTGCTCCCTACACAGTATCACGCCGGTGCGACGCTGCAGGCATCCTGAATCGCACCCGGCCGACTCTTTGCGTACAGTTTGCCAGGCCTGCGTCTATGAGCTGTACCCCTGTTCAAATACAGCTGTCACGGTTGCCGGAGACGGGGATGGCCTGAAATAGTTGCACCGGATTCAGGGATCAGGCAGGGACTTCTCATCGCGAAAATAAACGCAGACATGGAAAATACCCGGTCATCACTGGTATATACCTTCGGCTTCTATGATTGTCAGTACAGCGTCCGGCAACAGGAATCGGGGACTTTTTCCGTGCAGGAGCATATCCCGAATCGCGGTAGCCGATATGTCCATCTGCGTTACTTCCTGGTACAGGATGTATCCGGAGGATTTCCTGCACAGATCCTGCCTGTCCGATACGAGCCTCTCCCGTGCGATCCTGCCCATGACGCCTTCCACCGGGACAGTACGCCCCGGGCGCAGCATGGCAACCACATGACACAGGTCGAGCAAGTCCTGCCATCGATGCCACTCGGGCAATTGCAGGAACGCATCCATCCCGATAATCAGACACAGCGGGATATCACCAAGTTCCTCACGAAACGATAACAGCGTGTCGTAGGTATAGGACGCCCCATCACGCTCCAGCTCGCGTGAATCGACAATCAGCCGCGGCTCATGCCTCACCGCTTCCTGCAGCATCATCAGGCGCTGGGATGGATTCGCATGTGGCCGGGGCCGATGTGGTGGAATATGGCACGGGATAAGTCGCAGCTCATCGAGTTCCAGTGCCTGCAGGATTTCCAGGCCGGGGCGCAGATGACCGAAGTGCACGGGGTCGAAGGTCCCGCCCATAATGCCTGTAATCATGGCACTCGATCACAGCTTGCGTACGAGTACTTCAGTCGCATTTAAAAGAAGAATCCGGACATATGAACTATGCCCGTATATGCCCGTCCCCGAGTACGATGTATTTCTGGGTCGTCAGTCCTTCCAGTCCAACGGGTCCCCTTGCATGCAACTTGTCTGTGCTGATGCCGATCTCGGCGCCCAGGCCATATTCAAAGCCATCCGCAAAACGGCTGGATGCGTTGACCATCACGGAACTCGAGTCAACCTCGCGAAGAAAACGCCGCGCCTTGCCGAGGTCCTCCGTGACGATAACATCGGTATGTTGCGAGCCATGTCTCGCGATATGATCAATGGCACCATCGAGATCGTCTACGATACGTACCGACAGTATCGGGGCAAGGTATTCCGTATCCCAGTCATCTGGTGAGGCGGCCTTGATGTCGCCCAGTAACTGGCGGGTACGCTCGCAACCACGCAATTCAACGCCAGCCTCCCGATACTGTGCCGCCAGGCCGGGTAGCACACGTCCGGAAATGCCTTCTGCAACCAGCAGGGTTTCCATAGTATTGCAGGTACCGTAACGCTGGGTCTTCGCGTTATACGCGATTCTGTCCGCCTTTCCGGGATCCGCATCATCATCGATATACACGTGGCAAACTCCGTGCAGGTGCTTGATCACCGGAACCAGCGAATCCTTGCTGACGCGTTCGATCAGCCCCTTGCCGCCTCGCGGCACGATAACATCCACCATGCCCTTCATGCGCAGCAACTCGCCAACAGCCATCCTGTCCACTGTCTTGACAACCTGCACCGCATCCCTGGTCATACCAGCGGCATAAAGCCCCTCGTGGATACAGGCAGCCAGCGCCTGGTTGGAGTGGATTGCCTCCGAGCCACCACGCAGTATGGCTGCATTTCCGGCCTTCAGGCAGAGCCCGGCTGCATCCACCGTAACATTGGGGCGAGACTCGTAAATGATACCGATTACGCCGAGAGGAACCCGCATGCGGCCTACCTGAATACCGGAAGGACGGTAGTGCAAATCGGAGACGCTGCCAACCGGATCCTCCAGTACCGCTATCTGGCGCAATCCTTCCGCCATATCCGCAATTCGAGACGGGTTCAGCTCCAGCCGGTCCAGCAGGGCAGCATCGAGATCATGCTGTTCACCGGACTGCAGGTCCTTCCGGTTCTCGTCGAGCAAATGCTCGGCCGAAACCTCGATGGTATCCGCAATCGCCCGTAACGCACTGTTTTTCAAACGTGATTCGGCGCGACCGGTCTCCCTGGCCGCTGCCTTGGCGCGATCACCAACCTCTTTCATGTATCCCGGTACATCCAGATCCAGGCTTTGTGCATTCACACTCATTCAATCAGTCCGTTTCAATTACCCTGGTTAACTCACTGCTGCCGGTAAAACAGCGTGCCCGGCGATCCTCATGGTCAATTGTACCAGTTCATCCCAGGCGTTTCCCGCGGCCTGCCCCTTGATGACCAGATCCAGTCGGGCACAGCAGCGCTGCATGGATCGCCATTCGCCCACCCCGTACCGGGCCAGGGCCTTACCCACAACTTTCTTGCGGGAATCCCAAATCCGGTACTGCGTCATCACCCTGGAAACCGGCTCACCGCCGGCAATGGCCGCTGCCATGCCGGCCAGGCTTCGCAACTCCCTTGCCAGGGCCCAGAGGACGAGGACCGGCTCCAGACCCTCTCCGCGCAAACCCTGCAGGATACGCAGACCCCGCACCGCATCCCCGGCAAGGGCACAATCCACCAGTCTGAAGACATCGAACCTGGCACTGTCGGTCACCATGGCACCGATATCCTCGATATCCACCGGTCCCTCACCCTGCAGGAGTTGCAGCTTATCGATCTCCTGGGCGCAGGCCAGCAGATTACCCTCCACCCGTTCGGCGAGCAGCGTGGCCGCCTCCGGAGTAGGCTGCAGACCCCTGGCCTTCATCCGCCGGGATATCCAGACCGGGAGATGCTCTCTGTCGACCGGCCATATAAAGATCACCATACCAGCCTGATCGAGCACCTGTACCCACTTGCTCTTCCGGGCTGCCGGTTCCAGTTTACCGGCGATGACCAGCAATATCGCATCATCAGGCGGGCGGCCGGCATATGCCTTCAATGCCCGGGCCCCCTGCTCTCCGGGTTTGCCCGACGGCATCCTCAGTTCGAACAACCTCCGCTCGGAAAACAGGGACAGGCTGGAAGCCTCGGATCCCAGGCTATTCCAGTCGAAACCTGGCTCGACATCGAATACCTGACGGTCTGAATATCCCTGCTTGCGTGCGTGCCGGCGCACCGAATCCGCTGCCTCGTTGACCAGCAGGGTTTCCTCACCACTGATGAAGATAACCGGCGGCAGCTGTTTCTGCAGCCCTGACTCAAGTTGTTCCGCACGGATCTGCATGAACGCCGCCCGGATCCTCAGGAGGCAATCGCGGACAGACGCATCATCACCAGAGTCACCAGCTCACGCTCCAGTTCATCGCGAATATAATTGGCCTCGCGCTCCGCACCCAGCACATCGGTCTTGACGAACACAAAGGCGCGCTCGGAGGTTACTTTCTGCACAGGCAGTATCACCTCGTCCCCTTCCCCCCTGAGTTCGAATTCCACTTCATATTGAATGAGAAATTCAAGCGACTTGCCTGTCAGGTCCACGGACAGGGTGCGCCGGTCCGATCTCTGGCTGATGACATGCAGTACCGCCGTCGCATCCTCGCTCGTCGTCACCAGCTCTATATTTCTGGACTCGAGTGCCTGGCGCAGCTCGATGATAAATACACTGTACGGATTACCACCCTGGATAAAGGTAATCTCCATTTGAGAAGGCATGTCTACACTGCCCCTCAGGTGAAAACCACAGCCAGGCAGGGAAAGGGCAACCAGTACCAGCAGGATCAGCCGCGACCCTGGCAGCAGGCGCAGGCAATTCACTTCTGCACCACTACGTTGACCAGCTTGCCCGGTACAATAATGATCTTCCTGATTTCCTTGTCCTGCACGAACTTCCTTACGTTTGGCTCCGCGAGCACCAGGTCCTCCATCGCTTCACGATCGGCATCTACCGGCACGGAAACACGAGCACGCACCTTCCCGTTGACCTGCACGACGAGTACCACGGCATCCCTGTGCAGCGCGGATTCATCCCACTGCGGCCAGCGGCGATCGATCACGGCATCCGTGTGACCAAGCACATGCCAGAGAGTGTGCGTGATATGCGGGACGATTGGCGACAGCATCAGTACCACGGTCTCCAGCGCCTCCTGCATAACCGCGCGTCCCTGACCGGAATCGTCCTGGAAACGACCCAGCTCGTTCAACAATTCCATATTGGCAGCAATAGCGGTATTGAAGGTATAACGCCTGCCAATATCATCACTCACCTTCGCGATCACGGTATGAACCGACCGGCGCATGTCCCGTTGTTCATCGCTCAGGGATTCGACCTGCAGGGGATCCGGCGCTTCGGCCGAGACATGTTCCTGGACCTGTTTCCACAACCGTTTCAGAAACCGGCTGGCCCCTTCCACACCACTGTCAGACCATTCCAGTGACTGCTCGGGTGGTGCGGCAAACATGGTAAACAGTCGTACGGTGTCCGCCCCGTATTTTTCGATCAGTGTCTGCGGGTCGACCGTATTACCCCTGGACTTCGACATCTTTGCACCGTCCTTCAGCACCATACCCTGTGTAAGCAGGCACCGAAAGGGCTCATCCGCCCTGACGAGTCCCAGGTCGCGCATCAGCTTGTTGAAGAACCGGGCATAGAGAAGGTGCAGGACGGCATGCTCGATCCCGCCGATATACTGGTCCACCGGCAGCCAGTAATCGGCCCTGCCATCCAGCATGGCATCCCGATTATCATTGCATGCATACCGTGCGAAATACCAGGAAGATTCAAAAAAGGTATCGAAGGTATCGGTCTCGCGTTCAGCCTGGCCGCCACACCCCGGACAGGTGGTTTCCATGAAGCCGCGCATCTTTTTCAGGGGTGAGCCGCTGCCATCGAAATCGACATCCAGGGGCAGTTCCACGGGCAACTGCTCGTCCGGCACCGGTACCGCACCGCAATCCGGACAATGGATGATCGGGATCGGGCATCCCCAGTAGCGCTGGCGGGAAACCCCCCAGTCACGCAAACGGTAATTGACCCGCCGGGCGCCCCGCTCATTCTCCTGCAGATAGTCCGCAATGGCGTCGAAGGCCTGCTCGGATGTCAATCCATTGAATCTCCCTGAATTTTTCAACACACCCTTCTCGGTATAGGCCGCCTTGTCGATATCCGGGCTGATCGTTTCATTCTTCGGGAAGATTACCTGTCTGATGGGCAATCCGTATGCCCGGGCAAATTCAAAATCCCGCTGGTCATGGGCCGGTACCGACATCACGGCGCCGGCACCATACTCCATCAATACGAAGTTGGCCGCCCACACCGGCACCTGATCGCCGGAGACGGGGTGAATGGCGGTAAACCCGGTATCCACACCCTTTTTCTCCAGCGTTGCCATATCGGCCTCCGCCACGCGGGTATTGCTGCATTCCTCGATAAAGGCACTCAATGACGGATTGTTCCGGGCGGCGCTGGTGGCCAGCGGGTGCTCGGGCGCCACCGCCACATAGGTCACACCGAGCAGCGTGTCCGGCCGGGTGGTGAACACAGTCAACGATTCCTGCCCGTCAACGGCAAACTGCAGTTCCACCCCCTCGGAACGGCCGATCCAGTTTCTCTGCATGGTTCGCACCTGGTCGGGCCACCCGTCCAGCTTGTCCAGGTCCTCCAGCAATTCCTCCGCATAATCGGTAATCTTCAGAAACCATTGCGGGATTTCCCTTCGCTCTACCGGTGCACCGGAACGCCATCCCTTGCCATCGATGACCTGCTCGTTCGCCAGCACGGTCTGGTCGACTGGATCCCAGTTAACCACCGCCGTCTTTTTGTAAACCAGCCCCTTCTCAAAGAGGCGCGTGAAAAACCACTGCTCCCAGCGATAGTATTGCGGATCACAGGTCGCAATCTCGCGCTTCCAGTCATACCCGAAGCCAAGCCGTTTCAGCTGCTCCCGCATGTAGTCAATATTTTCATAGGTCCATTTCGCCGGGGCCACCCTGTTCTGCAGGGCAGCGTTCTCGGCAGGCAACCCGAAGGCATCCCATCCCATGGGCTGCAGTACATTCCGGCCCTGCATTCGCTGATAACGGGAGATGACGTCACCGATGGTGTAGTTGCGGACATGCCCCATGTGCAAGCGGCCACTGGGGTAGGGGAACATCGACAGACAGTAATATTTTTTCCGTGTGGAGTCCTCGGTAACCCGAAAGGAGTCGTTCTCCTCCCAGTATCTCCGGGCATCTGTCTCGGTTTCCCCGGGTTTGTATAATTCGTCCATCGATTTGATCAACCGGTTATGTATCGAATATGCAAGGATACCGTAGCTGCGCCGCCGCCAACAATACGATCATGACTACTGGCAAGCCGTTCCCATGAAATTATCACGGATGCAGGCTACACTAGGCGTATATTCCGGGTTTGGAGATCGAAATGTCAGACACTGAGCACAAGTCATCAACGACCGAGCAATCCACCGGCGCGTACAACCGCATGATGGAGCGCGTCAAATCTGCCATCGAGGATGCCGGAGAACAGGCCATTCCCGCGATGCAGAAGAATATCGAACATGCCAGGGACAAGGCCGTGGAACTGGGAGAGCTGACTCGCGAGGAGGCCGAGAAGATTGCCGACTACCTGAAACGCGATCTGCAGGATGCCGGCGAATTCCTGGCCAACACCGGACATGAGCTGGGTGACTGGTTACGATTTGACATCGACCTGATCGAAGATCGCCTGCTGGATATCCTCTCCCAGGTGACCGACCGGACCAAGGTGGAACTGATGCAGTTCGAGCAGCAGTTCCGGGAGGGACCGGCCTATCGGACCGGGGAGATAACGGGTCCGGGAACCCTGATGTGCGACCAGTGCGGGGAGTTGCTCCACTTTCACGCCACTGGACACATCCCCCCCTGCCCGCGCTGCAAATCAACCCATTACCACCGCTCCCGCAAAGAGACCTGACAACCGCGCACGGGTATCATACGCTACCACCCGGTTCCGGCCGGCGCTTGCCGCGCCAGGTTCGCAGCAATCCGGCACACAGCAGCAGGAGTGCCAGTGTAATCGCTGGCAGGTTGCCAGCCAGTACATAGGGCGTACTGCCCGTCCTGGGCAAGATCTCGGCAGTCACCGTCGCCGGTTCGAACTGACGGCTCCGGTCGATAATCCTGCCATCGGGACCAATCACTGCCGAGATGCCCGTATTCGTCGCGCGCAACAGGTATCGGCCGGTCTCCAGCGCCCTCATACGAGCCATTTCGAGATGCTGATGCGGTGCGAGTGAACGACCGAACCAGGCATCATTGCTGACGTTGACCAGGTAGGCTGCCTCCGGCAGGGAATGGATAACACCGGCCCCGAAGATGATCTCGTAACAGATCGAACTGCCGACCGGGTATCCGCCCAGGCGTAACAGGGGCTGATCATCACCACCGGCGCTGAAATCTGCATTTGGCACGGCCAGGGCATCCAGTGAATCACCGATCAGGCCGCGCAGGGGCAGATATTCCCCGAAAGGCACCAGGTGACGTTTGTGGTAGAAGGCTCGCTCACCGTCGAGGCTCATCACCGCGTTGTAATAGTCCCAGCTGGACATATCCAGGACCGGGATCCCGGTAAGCAGACTTGCCGATATGCCACTGATCTCCTCTTCGATGTAGGGTAGCAGCGATTCCGAGATCTGGTGATAAAAGGCGGGTATCGCCGTTTCCGGCCAGACAATGATGTCACTGCCGCCGCCCTGCCGGAGAGTCAGTTCCAGGTACTGTTCTATGGTGGCGCTGAACTGTTCCGGCGCCCATTTTTCTTCCTGGGGGATATTTCCCTGAACCAGGGTAACGCGCAAGGCCTCCCCGTCCTCGACTGTCCAGTCTACCTGCTTCAGCAGGTAGCCAGTGGACCAGAGCACCACCAGCAGCAACCCCCCATGCCAGCCAATCAACCGCCTGCCCATAGCCACCAGCAGACCGGCACTGAGCGCAACCGCCAGACCCACACCGTAGATGCCGGCAATCGGTGCAAACCCCGATAGGGGACTGTCTATCTGGCTATTGCCGACCTCCAGCCAGGGAAAACCGCTAAACAGCCAGCCGCGCAACCATTCTGCCAGCACCCATCCTGCCGGCATGATCAGCACCAGTCCCTCCCTGGTATTCGTGACCCGGCATCTATCAATCATATAACCGAGGACAGCGGGAAAAAGGGATAAATAGAATATCATCACCAGCATGATCAACACGGAGACAACCAGGTTGATATGTCCATACTGATGAATACTGACATAGACCCAGGAGACACCGGCTCCAAAGAAGCCCAGACCGTAGGCGAAACCGATCCGCAAACCGGTGCTGGCACCGCCACGGTCCCAGAGCAGGAACAGGGCGGCAAGAGAAAGAATGGTGAAGGGAAACCAGCCCAAGGGAGCAAAGGCAGGCACTGCGATGGTCCCGGCCAACAGAGCGGACATCACTGGCCAGCGCCCGAATAACATTGATAAGTGGGCTGTCATTCGAACCGATGGGGCAATCAGCTGTTGTCGGGGGGCTCGGACTCCGGGGACGGGGGCAGGATCGTCAACTGCAGGACATGGATCCTTCGATTGTCCGCACGCAACACCTTGAAGAGTATATGACCGATCGTCACCCGCTCCCCCCGTTTCGGAAGATGCCCCAGTTCGTGGATCACCAGACCACCAACCGTATCGAATTCATCATCCGGATAATCCGTACCGAAGGCCTCGTTGAAATCTTCAATCGGTGTCAGCGCCTTGACCGAATAATGCATTTCACTGTGCTTGCGTATGAATGCCTCTTCCTCGATGTCATGCTCGTCCTCGATCTCGCCAACGATCTGTTCCAGTACATCCTCGATGGTGACCATGCCGGAAACCCCGCCATACTCGTCAACCACTATTGCCATATGGTTGCGGCTGGCTCGAAATTCCTTCAGCAGGATATTCAGTCGCTTGCTCTCCGGGATGAACACAGCCGGTCGCAGCACCTCCCGGATATTGAAACCGTTACCGGAATCCCGGGCGGGATAACGCAACAGATCCTTGGCCAGCAGGATACCCACCACCTCGTCGCGACTCTCACCGATGACCGGAAATCGGGAGTGCCCCGAACCGATAATGTGCGGTAACAACTCCTGCGTACTGGAATCACGTTCGAGCACGACCATCTGGGAGCGCGGGATCATGATATCGCGCACCTGCATCTCGGCCACCTGCAATACGCCCTCGATCATGGCCAGTGCATCGGCATCGATCAAACCGTCCCGCTGCACCCTGCGCAGCAGCTCGGTCAGCTGCTCCCGGCTATCCAGTTTCCACAGCAGGGTATGCTTGAGACGGGCAAACCGGTTCTTCAGGGTTCGGCCACCGGCATCTTGTTCATTCATGGCTTGACTGGAATGGTAACCGGGTATGCGGGCAACAGGAGCGTCCTTTCCCGGCCCCGGAACGGCGGCTGACAACAGGGTAGCGTTCAGTAGGGATCTGCATAGCCCAGTCCATGGAGCAGTCGACGCTCATGGTCCTCCATGATCCGGGCCTGATCATCATCCTGGTGATCGTATCCCAGTAGATGCAGGACGCCATGGATCACTATGTGTGCCCAGTGCGAATCGGATGTCTTCCCCTGACTCCGCGCTTCCTGCTCCACAACCGGTGCGCATATCACCACGTCACCCCTGATCGCCTGTCCGACACCGGGTATCGGGTCATAGGGGAAAGACAATACATTGGTGGGACCATCCTTGTGCCGATATTGCCTGTTCAGAGCCTCGCTTTCCGCCGCATCGACAATACGCACCACGAGTTCTACGTCCTGCCGGGATTCCTGCAGGCCCGCAGATGCCCAGCAAACGATATCCTTCCTGTCAGGCAAGCGTGGAAAATCCACGGCATACTGCACCAGGATCTGGCGGTCCGGCATAGTCTGGCCAGCGTCTTCCTTATTCAAGATTTTTCACTTCCCGATTTTCCCTGGCCTCATAATCACCATACGCATTCAACACCCGCTGCACGAGCGGATGCCGTACGACATCACCCGCATTGAAGAAACTGAAACTGATCCCTTCGACATTTTTCAAAACCTCGGAGACATGGCGCAATCCTGACACCGTGGCCTTGGGCAGATCGATTTGGGTAACATCACCTGTAATCACCGCGGTTGAACCGAATCCGATTCGGGTCAGAAACATCTTCATCTGTTCGACTGTCGTGTTCTGCGCCTCATCCAGGATGATAAACGAATCATTCAGACTACGCCCGCGCATGAATGCAAGCGGTGCAACTTCGATCACATTCCTTTCGATCAGCTTTGCCACCCGATCGACCCCCAGCATTTCATATAGCGCATCGTACAGGGGACGCAGGTATGGATCGACCTTCTGTGTCATGTCACCGGGAAGAAATCCGAGTCTTTCACCGGCCTCTACCGCGGGTCGCACCAGTACCAGACGACCGACCTTTTCCGCCTCGAGCGCCTGGACAGCACAGGCTACTGCGAGATAGGTCTTTCCTGTTCCGGCCGGACCGATGCCGAAATTCAGGTCGTGCTCGAGGATACTGCGCAGATAATGCTGCTGGTTGAACCCGCGCGCCCTGACTATCGACCTGGGGGTATGGATGACAATGACTTCCTTCTCCTCATCCCTGTGCACAGACGGTATGGATGCCGACTTTTCCTGGAGATAAAGATGGACACGCTGCGGGGTCAGGGGTGTCCTGGCGCTGTCTTCATACAATCCCTGCAGTATCGTCCCAGCCAGCCGGACCGATGCCGTATCACCGATAATACGGAACTGGTGCCCGCGACTGTTGATTTCCACACCCAGCCGTTTTTCAAGTTGATGAATGTGTTCATTGAACTGCCCGCATAGATTTGCCAGCCGCTCATTGTCAGCGGGCAACAGATCGAGATCGATAGAGTCGGGTTGCGAATCCAAAATCAGTACAGGTGCGGGCTAGCCGGGATATACCGCCGCGGCTGGCTCTCCTGAATCCGCCATGACCACGAGTTCGCCCCGCAGTGAATTCGGCAGCGCCTCCGTTATGCGCACGTTCACGAACCGGCCGATAAACTCCGGCGGGGCATCAAAGTTTACCACCCGGTTGTTTTCCGTTCTTCCGGATAGCTGGTCCCGACTCTTGCGCGAATACCCTTCAACCAGGATGCGCTGAATGGATCCAAGCATGGAGCGACTGACATCGGCAGCCAGCTCATTGATCCGGGATTGCAATCGGGCCAGGCGGTCTTTCTTGACCGTCTCCGGGATATCATCCGGCAATGCGGCAGCCGGTGTGCCGGGGCGGCGGCTGTAAATAAAACTGAACGACTGGTCAAAGCCGACCTGATCAATCAGGGACATGGTAGCGGAGAAATCCTGATCGGTTTCGCCGGGAAAACCGATGATGAAATCGGAGGAGATACTGATGTCCGGACGCGCTTCCCGCAGGCGGCTGATCACCGATCGGTATTCGAGCGCGGTATGATTTCGCTTCATCATGGCAAGAATTCGATCCGAGCCACTCTGAACCGGTAAATGCAGGTGGCCAACCAGTTCCGGGACCTCGGCATAGGCCTGAATCAGGTCATCAGTCATTTCCAATGGATGCGAGGTTGTGTATCGGATCCTGTCTATTCCCTCGATCGCAGCGATATAGGTAATCAGCAAGGCCAGACTGGCTAAGCCCCCATCATCCATCTCCCCGCGATAGGCATTGACATTCTGACCGAGCAGAGTGACCTCCCGGACGCCCTGACCGGCCAGTATGGCCACCTCGGCAAGTACATCATCGAAGGGCCGGCTGATCTCCTCCCCTCTCGTGTAAGGCACGACACAGAAACTGCAGTACTTGCTGCATCCCTCCATGATCGAGACATAGGCCGTGGGACCATGGGCGCGCGGTGCCGGAAGGGAATCGAACTTTTCGATTTCAGGAAAAGAGATATCTACAACGGCCTGTCGCTTGCCACGCGCTTCATTCAACAGGGCAGGCAGACGATGCAGGGTCTGTGGACCGAATACAAGATCGACATAGGGCGCACGATCCCGTATCGCCTCACCTTCCTGACTGGCGACGCAACCACCCACGCCTATCACCAGATCGGGATTCTGCTCCTTCCATTCACGCCATTGACCCAGTTGCGAAAATACCTTCTCCTGGGCCTTTTCCCGTATCGAACAGGTATTGAGCAACAGTACGTCTGCCTGCTCGGCATCCTGTATCAGCTGGAGGTTGTGGGAATTGGCGAGCACATCCGCAATCCTGGCGGTATCGTACTCGTTCATCTGGCAACCGTAGGTTTTTATGTAGAGTTTGCCCGGCATTACAACTACAGAGGAATCAATCTGGAAGTTTCAATATACTGACATTAACCGGATGTTTCCAGCAACGGCCGCAATATCCGGGGGAGCGGGTGTCGGCCTGTAAGCCGGGTTCTGTCTTGGACAGCCATTCCTCTGGGATGCATGTCACCATACATCTCTTGCGACCTACCCGGGAACCGCGCGGGCCACGCGATCGTTCCCCTATTTGGTCTTGCTCCGGATGGGGTTTACCCTGCCACGACTGTTGCCAGTCGCGCGGTGCGCTCTTACCGCACCATTTCACCCTTACCCGTCACCTTCCCCTGGCACAACACGTGGCCTGGCATCATGATCCATTACGAAACAGTCTGCTGCCGCTGATGTGACAAGGGAAGATGGCGGGCGGTATCTTTTCTGTGGCACTTTCCGTGGACTCTCGCCCCCCAGGAGTTACCTGGCACCCTGCCCTGTAGAGCCCGGACTTTCCTCCATAATCCCGAAGGATTACAGCGGCTGTCCGGCCGACTCCCGCAAACGCAGGGTACTGCCAGAGCCATGGAGGATGCAAGCCCCGGATGCCCGGACCGAGAGAGACAGATACCAATAATATACATTATATAATTTATTTTATTATTTGTTTTTATTGATATTTATTAACATTAAACCAACCTGAACACACGGACCTGATGTTCGACACCGGTCCTTAGGTCCGCCGCTTGCCGGCCGTGCGATAGGTCAGTTTGCCCAGGTACCGGTTCAAGAAATTATCACGATGAAGGAACGCCAGTAGCGGCCGTCGGCGGACACCCATTTTTTCCCTGATCCGCTTGAGTCCCCGATGCGCGGGCATAATCGACAGCCCCTCTGATACCGCCAGAAAGGCCCCCCGCCGGTTGGATTGCCTGAGTTCGGCAAGCGCCAGATTATGGAAGACATCCGCATCATTCTGCTCATCCACGGTAGCCTGTCGACAGAGATTGATTCCGGCGACATCGCCCATGTAGACGCGAACCAGTCCGTGATAGGAGGTATACCGGTTCCTGTGTACATCGTGCGGGTCCGCCCTTTCATCCGCACAACGGAAGAAAGGCAGCGCACCTGACCAGTTTCGCTCCCGGTAACACTTGAGACCGTGAATGTATTCCTCTCTCAACCTGACGCCAGCACCCGGCGCCCAGGGACTCGGCTCCTGGTTCATATGACAATCCTCCCCCCGTGATTCATGTCCGGCAGTGATCGCTCCACGCAGTCACTGCCCTGCCAAGAAACTTACCTCACAAATCCGATAAAGATAACACCATATTATATTGTTTTTTTTGAGAATGTATACCCACTACCTGTAATCAGGATATATCTCCCTGCACCCCTTGCCTGCTGCGGAAAATCTTTTCCAACAGGCGACCGAAAAAACTCTCGCGCCCCCGTGCAGTGCGGCTCCCCCTTTTTCGCCGGGAGCCATTTTCCTGACTCAGCTGGCGCAAGCCTGCATGCGAAGCATCGACCGCCAAGCCGCGACGCACAGCCATGGATGCGCCCTCCGGCTCGTTCAACCTGATCTCCGCCAGCGCCAGGTTGTAATAGACATCCGCATCAGCATCTTCACCCACAGCCGCCTTGCGACACAGTTTCACCCCGTTGCTGTCACCCGAATACACCCGCGCCAATCCGTGATAGGAGGTATAGCGACGCTGATAGATATCACTGATATCCGCACCAGCTTCAGCAGCACGGAACAGCTTGATCGCTGATTCCCAATCCTCGGCCCGAAAATACCTAAGCCCCCTGACGAATTCATCGCTTAAACGAACACTACTTCCTTGCTCCCATGGATCCTGGCTCATTGATCTGTATACCCCCGGCAGTGTCTTCCCGGTACCTGGAAATTTCGCAAATCCGCACAAATATCTCACAGGGCACTGGTTTAAAAAGGAAAAATTCCATACCCAATCAAGAGAAGAGCAAGATTGCGCATGTTGTATGAATTTTCCAGGTTTATGTACCTATAACGTCAAGTTACGGTTTACCTGAACCCAAAACGGAAAAGGGAGTGAATCCCTGACCTGCCTCAACCGGAAAAACCGGATTTTGCACCGCATATCACCACTGCGCATGAAAACCGGCAAGTGTAGAATACCGTTCCCCGGGCGGTAACCATGCCCATTGAGGCGATCCTGGTCTCGCCCGGCTATCTGATCGGGGTGCGGTGGATTATCTCCAGGGAGTAGAGGCCGTGAAGAGCAGGATGAATTGTCAAAAGACCATGCAGCATCGACAGCACCATTCCCGGCGCGAGACGCGGACCGCATGAGAATTCTGTTTGCCAGCAGCGAAGCCCATCCGCTGATCAAAACCGGTGGACTTGCCGATGTCTCGGGCAGCCTGCCCCGCGCGATCCGGAACCTGGGCAGGGACATTCGCCTGATCATCCCCGCATACCGGGGCGTCCTCGAGCAAATCGGGCAGTTGAAACTCGCCGGCTCCCTGCAGATCGAGGGTGGGGATCCGTGTGTCCGACTATTCACCGCTCGGCTTCCGGGTTCGAAGGTACCGGTATACCTGGTTGATTCACCGACACTCTTCTGCCGGGAAGGAAATCCCTACACCGACAGCAAGGGACATCCCTGGCCTGACAACGCACGCCGTTTCAGCACCTTTTGCCATGCAATTCATGCGGTTGGTATGAACGAGGCCGGGCTGGACTGGGAACCGGACATCATCCACTGCAACGACTGGCAAACCGGACTGGTACCCGCCCTGCTGGCAGATGAACAGCAGGCACCTGCCAGCCTGTTTACTATCCACAACCTGGCCTATCACGGACTGTATGACTGGAGCACCTTCAAGTCTCTTGACCTGCCCCACAAATGGTGGTCGATGAAACAGCTGGAGTTTCACGATCATTTCTCATTCATCAAAGGGGGCCTGGTCTTTGCTGACTGGCTAACTACCGTCAGCCCGACCTATGCACGTGAAATCCGAACCCCCGCCTTCGGCTGCGGTCTGGATGGTCTGCTGAATCACCGCAAGGCCAACCTGACGGGTATTCTGAACGGTATTGATTATTCGATATGGAACCCGGGCCGCGATCCCTTCATTGCCGCGCGTTACAACGTCCGTACACTCTCACGCAAGACAAACAACAAGCTGGACCTGCAACGATACTTCGGATTACCGGAAAACCCGGATGCGCCTCTCCTGTCGCATATCGGCCGACTGGTGGAACAAAAAGGTGTGGACCTGATTCTGTCTACCTTGCCGGAACTCATGAAACGGAACATCCAGCTTGTCGTCCTGGGTACGGGTGAACGTGACCTGGAGAAAAAACTCAAGGCCGCAAAAAAGACCTATCCCGACCAGGTCGGTGTCCACATCGGTTATGATGAAAAACTCTCCCACAGAATAGAGGCGGGAGCGGATCTGTTTCTGATGCCTTCCCGATTCGAGCCCTGCGGATTAAACCAGATTTACAGCCTGAGATACGGCACTATACCCGTCGTTCGAGACACTGGCGGACTCGCCGATACGGTCATCGACACCAAGGAAGAAACTCTGCAGGAAGGCACCGCAAACGGGTTCAAGTTCACCTCCGCAAAGCCAACCGCACTGCTACATGCAATCGATCGGGCACTGTTGCTATACAGTCACCCGGAAAACTGGCGCCAGGTCGTTCAGACCGGAATGGCGCAAGACTTCAGCTGGAAACGCAGTGCGGAACAATATCTGGACCTCTATCAGCGAATATCGAAAGACCGTGATAGTGCATAGCCTTCTGACGGCTAATACATGATCGGGTAACTCGCCCGCATCCCGTATCGAGTGCGGCGACCGGATTGACTGCTCATTACGACACAGGGCCAGCCCGGATTCCCCGGCATACTCCAATGACCATCATTCGGGCGAGAATACGCCGGTACAAGACACCGGTATGCACAGATAGGTATTGTCGGTACATTCCGATCCGTGCGTACTGACGCAAGCCTTTCTTTATTAGATGGAAAGACATCTCAGACCACCAGTACCATTAACCTGCCCGGGTAACCTTCACCCTCACAGGCCGCGGTAAAACTGGTCAACTCTTCTGTTCGTCGGTTAGAATGCGCACCACCCCGTTATCCGGCCACACACCACGGTGGCCTTTTTCACGCTATGAATATACCGCTATCAGCTGACATCACCATCACCAGTGACCGGCAGTTACGCAGTCGCGTTCGTCTGTTCGGTAATCTTCTGGGCAATGTGCTTCACGATCAGGCCGGCGAAAATGTCTTTACCGCGGTTGAAACATTGCGCAAGGGCTATATCCGCTTGCGTAAATCGGAAAACCCGCATCTGCGGGAGCGTCTGACCCGCCTGATAGCCAGCCTCGAACCTGAGACACTGAGCCATGTGGTACGCGCATTCAGCCTTTATTTCAGTCTCGTCAACATAGCGGAAGAGAGCTTTCAGCATCATCAGCGACGCCGCATGGCCCGCAAGGGTGATCCCCTGTGGACCGGTTCCTTCGACCACACACTGCGTGAACTGCTTGCCGGTGGCATCAATTCCGGACAATTGCAGGCACTGCTGGACAATATGCTCTACCTGCCTGTGTTCACGGCCCACCCCACCGAGTCACGTCGACGCACCATCATGAACCTGACTCGCCAGGTATTCGTCACCAGCCGCAGGCTTGACGACACCCGCCTGGGCAAGGCGGAACGCCAGGTAATCCACGAGGAACTGGAAAGTCTGATACAAATCCTGTGGAAGACGGACGAGGTCCGGGCATTCAAGCCAAGCGTAGAGGACGAGATACGCTATGGTCTGTATTATTTCCATGACAGCCTGTTCGAGGCGGTCCCGCAGACCTATCGATATCTGGAAAAAGCCATACAAAACACCTACAGTCAGGAAGGTATGCCGGGCGAAGCCATCTCGGTACCCAGCTTTCTGCGTTTCGGCTCCTGGATTGGCGGCGACCGGGATGGAAACCCCCATGTCAAACCGCAGACAACGGTGCTGGCCTTGCGCCTGCATATGCGTGAAGCACTGATTGCCTACCTTCGACAGGTGGAAAACCTGTCCAACCTGCTCACGCATTCAGACCGGTTGTGTACGGTATCAACCAGGCTGACTGACGGCCTGCGGGAAGACGAAACCAACTATCCGGAAACCTGCCAGTCCTATTCCAGCCGATACAGGCACGAGCCCTACCGCCGCAAACTGTGCATCATGCGCCATCGCCTGAAACTGAACCTGCGTGCGGTCATTACCCGCATAGAATCGGAAAACACCGATCAGACAGACTCGGCGCAGACAGGCTACCGGTCCGAACAGGAATTTCTGCGTGACTTGTACCAGATACGCGACTCACTTGTGGAAAACGGTGACGCCAACCTGGCCGATGGGTCACTGAAAGACTGTATCAGGCTGGTGGAAACCTTCGGTTTTTTCCTGATGCATCTGGACATCAGGCAGGAATCCGGCCGTCACACACAGGCCGTCACCGAACTGTGCGCACAGTTGCCCGGCACACCGGATTATTCGGGACTCAACGAAAAAGAGAAACTGCAATACCTGTCCGGCATGCTCGAGGCAGACGAAAATTTCACCATTGGCCGTGACACTCTTTCACCACAGACACGCGAGACACTCGAGGTCTTCACGTGCCTGGCGGACATGCGTGAGGAAATCAGTCATCAGGCAATCGGCAACTATATTATTTCCATGACACATTCTGCCAGTCATGTACTCGAAGTGATGCTTCTGGCAAAACTATGCGGCCTGGCCGGCAGGAATATAAAGGGCTGGTACTGCCATATCCAGATTACTCCCCTTTTCGAAACCATCGAGGATCTCGAACATATAGAAGTGGTGCTCTCGCAGTTGCTCGATGTACCCGCTTACAAGGCCCTGCTCGCGCAATCAGGGAAACTGCAGGAGGTCATGCTCGGCTATTCGGATTCCTGCAAGGACGGGGGTATTCTGGCATCAACCTGGAGCCTGTATGAGGCACAGAAAAAGATAATCACGATCACTCGGGAAAGAGGCATAGACTGCCGGCTCTTCCATGGCCGCGGGGGAACCATCGGCAGGGGGGGCGGACCGACACATGAAGCGATCCTCTCCCAGCCTCCCGTGACTGTCCATGGACAAATCAAGTTCACCGAGCAGGGAGAAGTGCTGTCCTATAAATACGGCAACTCGGAAACGGCTGTTTACGAGCTGGCCATGGGCATCACCGGACTGATGAAGGCCAGTATCAGCCTGGTCAAACCGAAGACCACCGTGAGACGCGATTTCCTGGGTATCATGGATGAACTTACCCGGCTTGGCGAAGAGGCCTATCGCGAACTGATCGATCACACCGAAGGATTGCTGGATTACTTCTATGAGGTTACTCCGGTCAGTGAAATCGGAATGCTGAACATCGGCTCCCGGCCCAGCCACCGCGCAAAGCAGGACCAGTCAAAGAGTTCGATTCGGGCGATTCCGTGGGTATTCGGCTGGGCACAGTCACGCCACACCCTGCCCGCCTGGTACGGACTTGGCAGCGCCCTGGAGACCTGGCGTGATGAAGATCCTGGCAGACTCGCACAACTGCAGTCCATGTACGAATCCTGGCCGTTTTTCCGTTCACTGCTCAGCAATATCCAGATGGCCCTGTTCAAGGGTGAAATGGATATTGCGCAGGAATACATGGCACTCGCCAATGACCAGGACAAGGCCACGCACATCTACACCAGGATACGGGAGGAATACCAGCGCACTGTACTGCAGGTACTGAGTATCTCCGGACATCGAAACCTGCTGGGTGAAAACCCGTTACTCGGGCTTTCCCTGGAGCGCAGGAACCCCTATCTGGATCCGCTGAATCATATCCAGATCACACTGCTGTCGCGCTACCGAAATACAAATCTCGATGATGAGGCACGCGAACAGTGGCTACGCCCCCTGCTGCAGTCCATCAACGCGATCGCCAATGGCATGCGAAATACCGGTTAATACGCGCTACGCACCGGGTGAAACGATCCTGATTGATTGTTTTCCTCGCAGAGCGTTCTCGAAATACAAGGATCAGCACTGCCCCGGCAACAATGGAGAAAGGCAGTCAATGACGTACGGATTCCAGGCGGTGCGAGAATTGATCTGATTCTCGTGACGCAGGTCACTGCCCGGTCTTTCAGTGGTAGCAGCGAACTTGGGATAATCATTCCGTGACGGCATCTCCCGTGGCGATCTCCCCATCCTCCACCCTCCCGAGCAGGCGAGGCCAATTGATCAGGATATAGGGCATCGCGGAAGGATTATCACGCAGTTGTCCGCCTGCCCAGGCTGCTGCGCGCCAGGCCTTTTCACGCAAGGAATCATCCTTGCTGAACTCCGCAAGAGACAGGAGTGTCTCGATGCTCATACCATTGGCAGAGACGGTGGCCCCATCCACTGCACTTTTGGTCCTTACCCACAAGCCGGTATCCCGGGATGACCCGAAAAACCCCCCGTTCTTCCCGTCCCAGAATTCAGCGATCTGACGTGCCATGATCCTGCGCGCCAGCAACAACCATTTTTCTTCACCCGATGCTGCATACAGCGCCAGAAATGCCTGCGCCATGGCGGCATAGTCCACCGCGAACCCTGGAACTCCCCGCGCCCCACGATACCAGTCGCGAAACAATATTCCCCCCTCTTCCTCGTACAATGAGGTCAAAACAAAGTTCGCCGCATCCACAGCGCGCTGCTGATATCCCGGCTCATCAAGCAAGATAGCGGCTTCCGCCAGGGCGGTAATCATGAATCCGTTCCAGGCAGCGACCATCTTGTCATCAACAGGTACTGGAGGACGCTGTGACCGCGCTGTCAGCAGTCTGCGGTCAGCCTCTTCGTTCAGCCGGTTCGCCTCCTCGCCCTCGTATCCGAATTCACCCATCAACTCCCTGGCTGACTTAGCCCGGTAGAGTGTATTCTTGCCAGCAAGCTCGCCCGTTGGCTCGCCGGTGGCATTCCCTTTCCGGGTCACACCATAACGACTGGAAGCCCACTCCCTCAATTCGCCATCGCCCAGAGCGGAAGTCCACTGGTCCCATGTCCAGGTATAGTAGGCACCCTCCTCCATATGCCGGGAGTCATCTTCCTCGACGGGACTGTCTGCATTCAATGCCGAATAGAATCCACCCTTATCGTCCCGCAGCTGGTTCAGGACGAAGTCGAGCGTGCTACGCGCCACATCGGCATAGCGTTTTTTTCCCGTAACGGCAAAAGCCCCGAGGTAGGCCCTTGCAATCAGCGCCTGGTCATAGAGCATCTTTTCAAAATGAGGTATATGCCACTCAAAGTCAGTGGAGTAACGGTGAAAGCCGCCCCCGAGTTGATCATGTATACCACCGGCATCCATCCTGTCGAGGGTATGCAATGCCATTTCCACGCTTTCAGGCTGATCATCCTGTAACAGAAACAAAAGCCGTGCCGGTTGCGGGAACTTTGGTGCATGCCCGAAGCCACCATGAAACTCATCAAATACCCCGGCTATCTCGCTCCGGGCGGTTTTCACCTGGGTATCCGTTATCACCTGCAATGGCACCACACGGACTGCCATCTGGCGCAGTTCGATCACAGCACGGTGACTGGTTTTCGTTATTTTCCCGGCATCGGTCTTCCAGAGATCCGCGATTCTGGTCAACAGCTCCCGCATGCCGGTTCGACCATACCGGGTCTCCGGCGGGAAATAGGTACCTGCAAAAAACGGACTGCCATCCGGTATGGCCCACACGGACATCGGCCACCCCCCCTGACCCCGTGTGGCCAGTATATAGTCCATGTAGGCATCATCGATATCAGGACGTTTCTCTCGATCGACCTTTATGGAAACAAAATGTCGATTCAGGAGTGCCGCTATTTCAGGATCACGAAAGGACTCCCTTTCCATGACGTGACACCAGTGACAGGTGAAGTAACCAATGGAAATAAACAGGGGCTTGTTTTCAGCCCGCGCCTTCGCAAAGGCCTCGTCACCCCAGGGGAACCATTCCACGGGGTTATCCGCGTGCATCTTCAGGTAAGGACTGGATGCCGTTTCAAGCCGCCAGCCTCCTGTTTTCGGTATATCGCTATCGTTCAGATCAGCGGGACCGGACGAAAGAGCGATCCACGGGATCATCCCGGCAAGGCTGAGTATCACCAGGAAGCCGGTTTTCAGACTACGGTACGGCATTGAGCAATTGCATCCTGCCTGCAGCCGGATGAGCGGCGCGGATACCGGGCTTCGCCGGGATGATGAATGAATCCATTACCGCCAGACTGTCACATGGACAAAAGCCGGTAATGCTTGGATATAGGTGAAAGCACCTCCCATGTACAGGACATCCCGCCCGGAAAGGTAACCAGGTCTCCGCGCGTGATCGTAACAGGCCGGCCATCATGAGGCGTTACGATTGCCTCGCCATCAATGATGTAGCATGTCTCAGCCACTTGATAGGTCCAGTCGAAAGTGGACTTTTCGCTGCTCCAGACCGGCCAGTCATCTACACCCAGCACCTCGAGCTTCGCCGGCGGCACACCATGCTCGATACTGATCTCATCAACACCCGTCACAATATCATCAGCCATCTGACTACTCCCTCTCCTGCATTCCGTTGCCGGTGAAAACAGTGCCTCGCTCTCACCCGTTTCCTAACCAGCAACAACGTTTGTAATTGCGCCGCACGGCTTTGCTCGCCGGGGAATCCCTGACTGTAATGCAAGCTCCCGCCCGGACCTGTATGTGGATAAATGATGTCAGATCCGCAATTCGACAATTTGTTTCAATAATATTAGTATTGGAATCGTGTAATAATCTTGTAAAAGATGCCGATAACATACAGCAAATAGCAGTCTGCCGGAACATCAGACAGCAATCCCGGCCCAAAAACCTAATAACAACAAACACATACAAGCAAGGAACCCGCAAATGCCACGGGATCTGACGTTGCCAGATAATAATATGTCGAGTGAAGCTTCCAATCTCAAACCCGTTCCGGATACCCCGAAAAGCGACGATTCACATCGGCGCTCAAGGAGAAGAAGCAGGGGCAATTATCGCAGCGAGAAAAAGATCAGACTGCTGAAAATCGTACTGGGCAGCTGCCTGATTGCCTATTTCCTGACTGTTGCATTCACCTGGATGTCCATGGCGAGAACCGGCAACGAGATGGAAGAGCAGACGATGCAGCTCCGTAAACAGGGAAAAACGATTGCAGAAACAAAAGCTGAATTACAAGAGGTAACCACTGAACGGGATGCCCTGGTCGCGGACAGGATCCCGGGTCTGATCCCGCTGGATTATGATGCCGCTATCGCGATTGATGACCAGTACATACGAAATATCATCTTTACACTGGTCAGTAATGGAAGGGAGAGGCATTATGAATATCGAATGGTCATGCACAATAATACGCTGTCCATCATCAAGCCCAAGGTGGAAATCCTGCTTTTCGATGACGTCGGGATCCAGGTTGGCAGAGCGGTAGTCGAGAAATCCAATGCCACGACCGAGGTTGATCGTGCGGACCTCGACCCCGGGGAGGTACGCTCGTATTCCTCCAGTATCGATCTTTTCAGGATTGAAGAACCGAGGTATTTCCTGCTGTCCATCAAGGAAGCACCGATACCGGCCAGCGAGGCATTACGGGAACACCTCGAAAATGTGGTAGAACACTAACCCGGGCAGGACAGGCAGAACCTCTCAGGAGGCAACCTGAACCGGAATCGCATTGCGCGAGTGCGTGATACCATTCCTCTCGTCGAGATAGACCAGCGTGGGATTGAATGCCGCCGCTTCCTGCTGGTTCAGCACCGCGTATGAACAAATGATTACCCGGTTGCCCGGGCTTGCCTTGTGAGCGGCCGCGCCATTGATCGAGATGATACCGGAGTGATCCTCCGCCCGGATTGCATAGGTTACGAACCGTTCACCATTATCCAGGTTGTAGATGTGGATCTGCTCATACTCACGAATACCGGCAGCCTCCAGCAAGACACCATCGATGGCGCAGGAACCCTCATACTCGAGTTCGGCATGCGTAACCCGCGCATGGTGCAGCTTTGCCTTCAGGAGTGTGATTTGCATAAACGCGATTCCGTACAATTATCCGTACACAGTCGATAATTATCCTGCATTTTCGGCTATTCCGCAAACCCGACATCGCCATACAAAGCAGGCTCAGTCCATCTAACTCGCTGATATCCTGACATTATCAATCAGACGGGCCGTCCCCATCCAGGCAGCCGCGAGAATCACCAGATCCGGTTCACCCGGTTCCGGCTGCGCCAGCGTGGTGGCACAACGAATGCTGACATAGTCGGGCCTGAAACCTGCCTGCGACAGCGATTCCATTGCCTTGCTTTCAAGAGCAGGGTATCCAGATTCACCGGCCTGGATCTTTCCTGCGACATCACAGAGTATCCGGTATAGCTCGGGTGCCTTACTGCGCTCCCGGGGCGTCAGATAGCCGTTTCTGGAACTCATTGCCAGACCGTCGGGTTCACGCACGGTTGGCACACCCGCTACCTCGATCGGCCAGCTCAGGTCTTTTACCATCTGTCGTATCACCAGCAGTTGCTGGTAATCCTTTTCCCCGAATACTGCGGTATCCGGCTGAACCATGTTAAACAGCTTGGCAACCACGGTAGCCACGCCGGTAAAAAATCCGGGGCGATGAGCCCCGCAAAGAATATTATCGAGCGCAGGGACATCAACCCGGGTCGTTGAATCGATTGCATCCGGGTACATGCCTTGTACATCGGGTATGAACAGGAGATCGGTCTCAAGCTTCTCTAGCGCCGCACGATCGGCATCCAGGGTGCGCGGATAGGTGACGAAATCCTCGCCGGGCCCGAATTGCAGCGGATTTACGAAGATACTTGCCACTACACGATCCCCCAGGGATCCCGCCTGCTCTACCAGGGCCAGGTGACCGGCGTGCAGGTTCCCCATCGTCGGAACGAATGCTATCGAGCATCCATCCCCCCGCCATTCTCTCACCACAGTCCGCAGATCGGATATTCCATCCAGTACGATCATATCGTTCAGAAGCTGTGTTCGGGTCCGGGGAAAGTTCCGGACTTTACTGCCCGTTGATAGGCCTCCATGCCGGCCTGTATACCGCCCCTGCCGGCAAGGAAATCCTGTGAGAATTTCGGACGCCTTCCGCGCGTGACACCTAGCAGGTCATGCAGTACCAGTACCTGCCCGTCGCAGTCGGGACCGGCGCCAATCCCGATCACCGGGATGGATACGCTATCAGTAATTCGTCCGGCCAGTTCTGCAGGCACACATTCCAGCACCAGCATGCCAGCGCCGGCCTCTTCGAGTATGCGGGCATCCTCGAATATTCTATCCGCTGATCGTTGATCCCGACCCTGCACACGATAACCACCGAGTCCATGTACTGATTGCGGTAGCAGACCAAGATGTGCGCAGACGGGAATGCCGTGATCCGCAAGATGATGAACCACCTCCCTGATAACACGACCACCCTCGAGTTTCACCATCTGCGCTCCACCCTCCCCCATCAGACGGGCGGCGTTACCGATCCCCTGCGCCGGGGTCGTGTAACTCATGAAGGGCATATCGACAACTCTCAAACACCGGCTGCTACCGCGGGCAACGCACGCTGAGTGATAAATCATGTCACCGAGCAACACCGGAAGGGTTGAATCATGCCCCTGCATGACCATCCCGAGAGAATCGCCCACCAGGAGAACATCGATTCCGGCGGCTTCCGCAACTCCTGCAAAAGTGGCGTCATAACAGGTCAGACAGGCGATCTTCTCACCTTCCTGCATCATGCGTTGAAGTGTGGACAGGGTTATCGCTGTTTGTCGTGTTGCTGCTGACATGAGCGCAGATCAGGGATCGGAATTACAGGGTAAACGGAACCGGGTTGAAATAATGCCTTCCCTTGCGAATGATACAGACCTGCTCCACAAGCGCCTGATAATCCTCCTCTCTGTCGACAAGATTGATCTTCTCCGCATTGACGATCAACAGCGGCGCTTCATCATAGAAATGGAACATCCGTGCATAGGCATCTGAAAGGCGCCGCAGATATTCCGCATCTATTCTTCTCTCGCAGCTGATTCCCCGCTTTGCAATCCGTTTCAGCAACACATCAACAGGAGCCTGTAGATAGATCACCAGATCGGGCACCGGAGCATCCACAGTCAGGTGCTCATAGGCTTGCTCGTACAACTGCAGTTCATCATCATCCAGTGTAAGCCTCGCAAACAACCGGTCCTTTTCCATCAGAAAGTCCGCGACCCGTACAGGTTGAAAAATATCACCCTGACGAAGTTCCTGCATCTGGCGTGCCCTCTGGAACAGGAAAAAGAGCTGCGCAGGCAATGCACCCGACCGGGGGTCCTGATAGAAACGCTCGAGGAAAGGATTGACTTCGGCTCCCTCCAGCAGCAGCTCGGTTTCAAATGTTTCGGCCAGGCGCCTGGCGAGACTGGTTTTCCCGACGCCGATGGGTCCTTCAACGACAATGTAATCCGGATTTTTAGCAGTCATCGGATGGCAACTTTTGAAGATCACGGGATGTACAGGATTCAAGCAACCGATCTATGGGACCCATGCCCGGTATTTCCAGGTCATGGGCGATTTCGGCCAACGGATACAGGACGAACGATCTGTCGCGAATACCGGGATGCGGCACCATAAGGTGCCTGCTGTCGATCTGCATATCTCCGAATACGAGCAGATCCAGGTCCAGGGTGCGGGCGGTCCACCGCTTCCCCGTGCGTTTGCGTCCGTGCCTGCGCTCTATGGACTGCAATTCGGCCAGCAGGGAATCACTGTCCAGCCCGGTATCCAGCGCCGCGACCGCATTAATGTAGTCCGGCTGGTCGGATGGCCCCATGGGCGGGCTCCGGTACAGACTGGAAAAAGAGGCCAGTTCCGTGAGCCTGACGGACGAAAGTTCAACGATAGCCCGCCTGACCTGCCTGACAGGATCATCCAGATTACTTCCGAGGCCTATATAGGCGCGCAGACCCCCTGCCTTCAATTCCCGTCACCACGCTTGCGTGCCGATGGTCTCCGTCCCCTGCCCCTGCGATGCCTGGGCCGACGTTCCTGAATCTCCTGCTGCTTCGCCTCGGGAGACTTTTCCTGAAAATCCGTCCACCATTTGCCGAGTTCTTCCGGTGCCTCGCCGGACTCGCAACGCAGCAGGAGGAAATCATAGGCAGCCCTGAACCGGGGATGCGCCAGTAGCTTCAGTGAACCGCGCCCTGCCCCCTTCTCCAGCCGGGGCTGTAATTGCCAGATCTCGCGCATTGGCAAACTGAATCTTTTCGGTATCGAAGTATAACCCGCCTGCTCCGACAGAACCCTGCCACCCGCTACCTGTATAGACTGCACCGCGCTCATACCCTCCTTGCGAAGACGGTCGGCAATCAGCCGCATGGGCTCCCAGAGGAGCACGGCCAGCAGGAAGGCCGGCGTTACCGGTTTACCCTGACTGAGGCGAAGATCCGTATTATCCATGGCGCGGCTTACCAGGGTCAGCGGAAATCCCTGCTCTTCATGGGCAAGCGCCTGCTCCGTTAACGGAAACAGATGTTCAAACAGATTGTAATGCCTGAGCAATTCAAAGGTGGAAAGGGCATATCCCCCCTGAAATAACTTGAGCACCTCATCGTACAGGCGCGCGGCAGGGATATCCTGGAGCAGGTGTGCCAGATCGGGGATGGAGGATTCCGTATCGCCATGGATTCGAAAACCCAGTTTGGCGGCGAAACGTATGGCCCGCAGCATCCGCACGGGATCCTCGCGGTATCGCTGTTCGGACTTCCCGATCAGCCGGAGGACACCGGCTTCCAGATCACTCATGCCGTCTACAAAATCGATAACAGAAAAGTCCCTGATATTGTAAAAGAGGGCATTTACGGTGAAATCACGCCGCCAGGCATCCTCTCCTATCGAACCATAGACATTATCACGCACGATACGGCCATCCTCATCGACATGCCGGTCATGTCCCTCCGCATCCGGGCATTCATTGCTCAGGGCACGGAATGTCGCCACCTCTATGACTTCCCGTCCAAACAGAATATGTGCCAACCGGAAACGTCTGCCAATCAGACGGCAGTTTCGAAACAGTCGCCTGACATCCTCGGGATGGGCGTCGGTTCCGATATCGAAATCCTTCGGTTCCCTCCCCAGCAACAGGTCACGGACACTGCCACCAACCAGGTGTGCCTGGTACCCCGCTTCATTTAGCCGATACAATACCCTGAGGGCATTCGGACTGATATTGGCCCTGGAAATATTATGATCCGAACGGGTTATGATCTTGGGCTGGAATGATCCGTTTGAAATATCGCCTTCAGTGATCACTTTATTCATGCTTGTGCAATTGATCGGTAGGCGTATAATACCACCGCTTCGCACCCTGGTGTGGGACAGTTTTGCTCCCTTCGTCTAGTGGTCAGGACACCGGCCTCTCACGCCGGTAACAGGAGTTCGATCCTCCTAGGGAGCGCCA
>JARFQV010000136.1 GCA_029287615.1 Pseudomonadota bacterium
GGTACCCCGAAAAAGTTGATGAACACGGCCAGTCCCAGGAGCCCGAATACGATCGAGGGGACTGCCGCCAGATTGTTGATATTGACTTCGATCAGGTCCGTCCATCGATTTCTGGTGGCATACTCCTCCAGATACACCGCCGTGGCGACCCCGATCGGAAAGGCCAGCAGCAGGGTTACGATCAGTGTGAAAAACGAGCCGACCGCCGCGCCCCATATGCCTGAGAGTTCCGGTTCACGGGAGTCACCGGCCCGGAAAAAGATCGTATTGAAACGTTTTTCGATTCTGCCCTCCCGGATCAACTCGTCGGTCCACGCAATCTGGTCATCCTTCAGACGCCGCCTGTTCTCCGGCAAGTCACGGTCGATATGTCCCTTCATGAGCATGTCGACATCATCATCGGCAGGCACCCAGACCTGCCGGGTCGTGCCGATGAGCTGCGGATCGGCCATAACCATGTCGCGCAACTGAAATGCCGCACCACTGCTGACCAGACTGTACAAATCCCGCTTTTCGCTCCGACCGGTCACCTTGGGAAACATCCGGCGCAGACTGTCCTTGACCAGACCGCCATAATCGGCAGCCGCGAGTTCATCCGGATCACGATTCCCTCCGGGATCCAGGCGTTCTTCATCGAATACCACCTCGAGCTCGATCCAGGTCTGCTGAAACGCGGTATACCCGTTGCTGATAATGCTGACAAAAAGAAACGTAAGAAAGAGCAGTCCCAGGATAATGGCGGTCATGCCAAGACGGCGAAAACGACGCTCAGCACGGTAACGCCGCTCCAGCCCGGCCCTGACCTTCTGCATGGCATCATCGGGGGAGAAGGTATGCGGAGTGATTTCGGATTTATTCATATTGTTCACGGTATTTTCGCACCACGTGCAGGGCAATGATGTTGAACACCAGGGTCACCACGAACAGCACCAGTCCCAGCGCAAAGGCCGCCAGGGTCTTGGTGCTGTCGAACTCCTGATCGCCAACCAGCAGGGTCACGATCTGTACCGTCACGGTAGTGACCGCCTCCAGGGGGTTTGCCGTGAGGTTCGCGGCCAGGCCCGCAGCCATAACGACGATCATGGTTTCACCAATCGCGCGTGACACCGCCAGCAGCACGCCTCCGACTATGCCCGGCAGGGCCGCGGGAATGATTACGCGCCGGATGGTCTCGGACTGCGTGGCCCCGAGTGCATAGGAGCCCTCGCGCATGGCCTGCGGTACCGCATTGATGACATCATCCGAGAGCGACGAAACAAAGGGGATGATCATGACGCCCATCACCATCCCTGCCGCCAGGGCGCTTTCCGAGGCGACATCGAGGCCCAGTGCACCACCGGTGTCGCGTACCAGGGGCGCCACGGTGAGGGCAGCAAAAAATCCATAGACGACCGTGGGTATGCCCGCGAGAATCTCTAACAATGGCTTGGCCACGGCACGAAGCTTGCGGCCCGCATATTCTGACAGATAGATGGCAGACATCAGACCCACCGGGACGGCAACGATCATGGCAATGAAGGTGATCAGGAAGGTACCCGCGAACAGGGGTACCGCACCGAAGGCACCGGAAGAGCCGACCTGATCGGCTCGAATCGCAGTCTGCGGAGACCACTCCGTGCCAAACAGAAAATCGGTAATGGGTACCGCCTTGAAGAACCGTATGGATTCGAACAGGACCGACAAGACGATCCCGATCGTTGTAAATATGGCGATCGTCGAGCTGGCAACAAGGAACAGCGTAATCACCTTCTCGACCTGGTTACGGGCGCGCGTCTCCGGATGAATGGAACGTTTGCCATACACCAGGCCGGCGATAGCCAGCGCGAGCATGACCACGGCCAGTGCGGCCTTGCTGATAGTCTGCAACTGCTGATAGCGGTCGGCGGCCGCCTGAATCATTGCGTCCGGTTCACGGATCGGGATATTGCCTTTAACCTGGTTCTTGATGTCATTGAGTACCAGCGCCAGGCGATCTTCCGGCAGGTTCTGCACCTCCGGCGGAAGCCCGGACGTGACCAGATTGCTGATGATGACCGGTTCCAGGCTGAGCCAGAGCAGAAACACGAAAAGTGCCGGTATACCGCACCACATGGCGGTCATCATCGCGTAGTAGGATGGCAGGGAATGCAGATCCCGGATCTTCCCACCCGCGATGCTGAGCGCCCGCCGGCGTCCGAGGTAGTAGCCTACGGACGCCAGGACCAGCAAGACCAGCAATAGTACGGAAACATTCATATTCAGTTACACAATAAACCAAGCGGCGATCCTGAATCCACAGGATCGCCGCTCGCATCGGTTAGTTGCTGACTGGTTTATTTACTGGCGCTCGCAAGGGATGGCATCGGCTTGAGGCCATTCACGCTGGCACTCACCTCCTTGCGCTCCGGGACAGGCATCGGGATCAGTCCCTTGTCGGACAGATAGCCGTCTTCACCCCAGGCCTTCTCGCTGGTGAACTCGGCGAGGTACTCCTTCATGCCGGGGATCACTTCCACATGGGCCTTCTTGACATAGAAGTACAGGGGACGCGAGACCGGGTACTTGCCCTCGGCGATTTCCTCGAAACCGGGAGAGACCCCCTCGATCTTCGATCCCTGTATGCGGTCCGAGTTCTGATCGAGGAAACTGAAGCCGAAGATGCCGAATGCATCGGGGTTGGTCTCCAGCTTCTGAACGATCAGGTTGTCGTTCTCGCCCGCCTCCACAAAGGCACCATCTTCCCGGATGGTATGACAGACCGTCTTGTAGGCCTTCTTATCCTCGCTCTTCATCGCCTTGATCCAGTCGAACTTCTTGCAACCACCCTCCATGGCAAGCTCCACGAAGGCGTCGCGCGTACCGGAGGTCGGGGGCGGTCCCAGTACCTCGATGCGCTTGTCAGGCAGTTCGGGATTGACGTCCTTCCAGGTCTTGTAGGGATTCGCAACCAGCTTCTCGGCACCGCCCGGATCCGGAACCTCCTTTGCCAGGGCGAGAAAGATGTCCTTTCTCGTGATCTCGAATGGCTCTGCCTTGCGGGAATTACCCAGGACGATACCGTCGTAGCCGATCTTGACCTCCACGATATCTTCAATCCCGTTCTTGGCGCAGAGTTCCTGTTCGGTACTCTTTATTCGGCGCGATGCGTTGGTGATGTCGGGATGTTGCACACCGACACCGGCGCAGAAAAGCTTGAGGCCACCACCGGATCCGGTAGATTCGATCTTGGGCGTCTTGAACTTGCTGGTCTTTCCGAACTGCTCGGCCACTACGGTTGCAAATGGATAAACCGTGGATGAACCCACAATACTGACATAGTCGCGCGCGACGGCGGAATTCACTGCAACGAGCAGGGAAGTCGCGCCCAGAATCGTCAAAGCCCTCTGTTTATTCATGATATTCTCCAGTCTCTGTTTGTTTGCAACCGTTGATTTTCAGTCTCAATGACGTGCCGGCCACCCGGCAAGCCGGGTCCGTTGTTCAAGCGCCTGATTATGGACGCCACTATAAACGCGGTTTGTTAAAGAATGATGACTGTGATTCAAGGTCGTAAGCCGGTAGTCGTGCTTGCCTCGCAATCGAGGCATCGGGCATCCGGATTGTGAACAGGGGAGAGGCTGGTCAGATGCGTACCGGATTGGCCCGGATGTGATCCCGTAAAGAGTTGCCGATAGCGCAGAATGAATGCACCGACCAGGAGTCCGCTGACTCAGTAGACCTGGGATGAAAAGCGGTAACCGACACCGCGAACCGTCTGTATCAGCTGATCGCATTTATGCCTTTCCAGTGCCTTGCGAAGACGGCGCACATAGACATCGACGGTACGCTCTTCTACAAAGGCGTTCATACCCCAGACCCGGTCGAGCAGCTGACTGCGTGTATAGACGCGATCCGTGTGCGTCATCAGAAAATGCAGCAGGCGCAGTTCCTTGGCACCCAGCGCTACGGCCTCGTTATTGGCGATCACACGGTGTGAGCCCGGATCCAGGCTAAGACCATCAATTTCGATCCGCTCGTTGCCGTCATGCGGAGCGACCCGCCGCAATACCGCCCTGATGCGGGCAAGCAGCTCCCGTGGCGAAAAAGGCTTGGTCACATAATCATCCACCCCGCTCTCCAGGCCGCGGACCCTGTCCTCTTCTTCACCGCGTGCGGTCAGCATGATCACAGGAATTTCACGCGTTGCCTCGTCCCGTGCGAGTTTGCGGGCATATTGCACGCCACTCATGCCCGGCAGCATCCAGTCGAGCATGATCAGGGTAGGGTGATGTTGCGTAAGGCATCTGTCCGCCTCAACGGTATCGACTGCCTCACAGACCTGCCAGCCATCCTTGAGGAGCAGAAAGCGCAGCATCTCGCGAACAGCCGGGTCATCTTCCACCACACAGATACAGGGAGTTGCCATTACTCTTTTGCTATCCTCCAGCGAGCAGGTTTACCAGGTGACTGTACAATCCTGTCCCATCCATCTGGCCGCAATGCCAGCTCCCGCTCCGGTATTTCTGCAACCAACGGGCAGGTCATTCTGTTATTAAACAACAGCTTTATTACAGATCAATGACAATTCACATTCATATTTGTGAAATCGTGGCGCACCCATCGCGGGTACAAATGCTCGTCTGAATCCTGCCCGTGGACTGTCGTGGCATGTCTATCCGTACCGTGCCATGCAAGACTGCCCCGCCCCGGCATGTTGCTGACGAAAATCAACGGACCCTGTGTACCTCACCAGGCGAGACCGCATGGGAAGAAGCGTTTACTGACGGGTGGGCAGTCCGGTGCCATGCACCATCAGCGAATCCTGGCGATGAAAGCGGCTGAAACCGGGACGGGACTCGTCCGACAGGCGCCTTTGACCGTCGATACAGGGCACATGGCCTGGCATCCTGAACTAGGGCATAATTATTGCTTGCAATACATGCCGTAATCGACTCCGAACTTGAGCGGGCGAATCGCCCTGAAAGTGTGCAATGGCCATAAACTGGAAAAATTATGCCCCGGGAGAGTGCTATGACGAGCTCATCAGCACCCCCGGCTATGCCCGGGCACCGGCCCGAAACCTGACCGCATGGCTGCGTTCGTTATCGGATGAGGAACTGAAGGTGCGCAAGGTCGATGCCGAGCTGGCCATCATCGACAAGGGCGTTACCTTTACGGTTTACAGTGATGGCGAGAATATTGACCGGGCCTGGCCGCTCGACATCATACCCCGGGTCATCTCGATACGGGAATGGCGTATCATCGAGGCCGGCCTGAAGCAGCGCCTGCAAGCACTCAACCAGTTCATCAACGACCTGTACCATGCTCGCAATATCATCAAGGACGGTATAATCCCGGAATCACTGATTGCGCAATCAAAGGGTTATCGCAAGGAATGCGTCGGCGTCACCCCCGCCCACAAGGTCTGGGCCCATATCTGCGGAAGCGACCTGGTGCGCGACAGCGATGGTACGATCTACGTACTGGAGGACAACCTGCGCGTCCCCTCCGGTGTCTCCTATATGATCGAGAACCGCGAGGTAACCAAGCGTGTCCTGCCCGAATTGTTCGAGAACAACAACATCCTGCCGGTAGATGACTATCCCGACCGGCTGCTGGAAATGCTGCAAAGCATTTCCCCGAGACGGCGCGCGAGGCCCGAGGTCGTGGTACTCACGCCCGGTATCTACAACTCCGCCTATTTCGAACATGCCTTCCTTGCCCGCAGCATGGGCGCCGAGCTTGTCGAGGGGGACGATCTGGTGGTGGACAAGGACGATTGCGTCTACATGAAGACCATCATGGGCATGGAGCGGGTCGATGTCATCTACCGGCGCGTCGATGACCTGTTCCTGGATCCGGAGGCCTTCATCCCGGAATCGGTCCTGGGTGTGCCCGGCCTGATGCGTGCCTGGCGCAAGGGCAATGTGGCACTGGCCAATGCACCGGGCTGCGGAGTGGCCGATGACAAGGTGGTCTATTCCTATGTCCCGGATATCATCCGCTATTACCTGGATGAAGAACCGCTGCTGCCGAATGTACCGACCTACCGCTGTGACGACAAACAGCAATGCAAGCATGTACTCGCCAACCTGGAAAACATGGTCGTGAAACCGGCGAACGAATCCGGGGGCTACGGCATGCTGGTAGGACCGCAATCAACTACCAGGGAACGCAGCGAGTTCAGGAAACTGGTTCGCAGCAATCCGCGCAACTACATAGGCCAGCCTGCGCTCAGGCTTTCCACCTCTCCAACACTCTGCGATCATACCCTGGAACCCCGCCACCTTGATCTGCGGCCCTTCATCCTGCAGGGCAGGGAAATCTTTGTCACGGCCGGCGGTCTGACACGGGTGGCCATGAAAAGAGGCTCGCTGGTCGTTAACTCATCCCAGGGCGGCGGAAGCAAGGATACCTGGGTGGTGGACAACGAGTCAGACTGATGCTGTCACGGGTTGCCAGGCGAATCTACTGGATGGCGCGCTACATAGAGCGAACAGAAAATACCGCGCGCCTGGTCAACACCTATCATTTCCTGCTGCTGGACCTGCCACGCGGAACCCGTGTCGGCTGGGAAGTCCTTCCGATCATAACCGGCGGCTATAATCAGTTCGCGGAACACTACCAGCGTCATGACGAACGCAACACTGTCAAATTCCTGCTGGCAGACAATTTTAATGCGGGATCACTGGTCAATTCGGTTGTCAGTGCACGCGAAAACGCCCGCACCTCGCGGGAGGTCCTCCCAGGACAGGCCTGGGAACAGGTCAACGAACTGTACCTGTACGCGAGTTCCCGTGTTCAGGATGCACTGCCCCGCCGGGGACGCTTCGATATCCTGACCGAAATCATCCAGCGCTGCCAGCAATTGACCGGCCTGCTGGCCGGAACCATGAGTCATGATCATGCCTATGACCTGGTGCGTATCGGGCGCAACCTGGAGCGTGCCGAAATGACCACGCGAATCATCGATATCGGCGCCATGAGTATGGTAAATCAGGACGAGTCAGAGAGTATCGATGTTCACGTCTGGACCAGCATGCTGCGTGCATTGAACGCCTACCAGATGTACCGCAAGGATGTGCAACTAGGCGTGCAGTGTGCAGATGTGGTCGGTTTTCTGTTACAAAACACCTTCCTGCCGAGATCGGTCGCACATTGCCTGGACCAGCTTGAGGAATGCGTCGGTAACCTGCCCCGCCACGAGCAAACCTTCAAGCCGGTTCGCGAGATGCGAAACCGACTGAACCGCATAAAACCGGAGAAACTCGAGGCAGGATCGCTGCACGATGTGGTGGACAGACTGCAGCTTGGCATATCCGCCATCCACGACCAGATCCGCAAGACCTGGTTCCTGTAGCCATTCCAACACACAGCCGACCATTGCAGGAACCATCACTCCGGGAGCAGCCTGCCGGTGACAGCGACCGAAAAGTGCACCAGGTAAGTGCAATCATCCCGCAGACTGCCCGCTCATGTACCGGTGTACCGCCATTCGGCCGATTCATCCTCTCCGCCTCAATGAGAAGATTGGGGGCAGGGCCTCGATCAATGGGCTGAAACCGGAGCCTTGTCCACCCTCACCCTGCCCTCCTTCCGGCAGGGGAAGGCACCTTCCGTTCACGTTCCGGGGTGGCCATCGGTAAACGGGCCTCCAATACCGACTTTCCGCCGCGCGAAGGCGTAGCGTGCAGGAATCCCTATCGGGGGCCCTGAAACAATCTGGCTCGGATTTTGCAGATAGAAATACAGATCCGTACATCCGGACGGCAACATCGATCATGACCAGCGTCATCCTCTTCACCCGCAGGAGGGACAGACAGAACCGGTGATTTCGCATGGAGATGACAACTCATGCTGTTTGAAATCCAGCACGACACCACCTACCGGTACAACAAACCGGTTCATCTTGGCTCGCATATCCTGCGACTTACTCCCCGTACGGACGGCAATCAGCGACTGCTGGAGTACGACTGCACCGTATCCCCACGCCCCTCGATGCAATCGAATGAACTGGATGCCGAAGGCAACCCGGTCACCCGCCTGTGGTTCACGGGCACGACGAACGAACTGCGTATTACCAGCAGCATCCGCCTCCTAACCTTGCATGATAATCCCTACGACTATGTCGTCGACATCCCTGCGACCTGTCTTCCCATGCCCTATAACCAGAACGAGGCCCCGTTTCTGGCGGCCTATCGCTATCCCGGAAACCCGGCCCCCGAGATCGTCCAGCTCGCCGCAAGCATCGCCAGGCAGTCGGAACACAATACGCTGGCCTTCCTTGGCACACTGAATGATCGGCTGCACAGCGAATTCAAGAGGGAGATTCGTGATCAGGATCCGCCGCAAAACCCGGAACTCACCCTGGCACAAGGAAAGGGCGCGTGCCGCGATCTGGCTGTGCTGTTTATCGCAATCTGTCGAACCCAGGGCATCGCAGCCCGCTTCGTCAGTGGTTATCAGGCACACCCGGAAACACCCGGAAAACGCCGTTATCTGCATGCATGGCCGGAGGTGTATATCCCCGGGGGTGGCTGGCGCGGTTATGACCCCGGTCACGGCGAAGCTGTGGCGGATGGCCATATAGCGCTTGCTGCGGCCTGCATGGCAACCCGCACCACACCGATAGATGGGTGTTTTTACGGGGATGGGGTGCATTCCGAAATGAGTGTCGACCTCAAGATTCAAACCAGTCCGCATATAGCGCCAGACCAGGCCTGATCCCGGCATCCACCGTGAATCTACCGCCTCTGAAGATCCACCCGGGGATCCCGCCCGGTCAGAGAATTTCCAGTGGAAGATCGCCGGAAGCGGTCCTGGACAACCCCAGGGTGGACCCGCCCGGGGTGGGCCTCCTGGACGGGGCGGACCCTGTCAATCTTCTGCAGTCATCCATGCCCACTGCCAGAATACCCGTACCAGCCCATGAACGGGCAGGGCTGTCATTCCGTGGTATGGTGTATATCAAAAACTGGTATTTATACCCGATCAGGTGAATAAAAATGGCCATTCGCGTAGCGATCAACCACAAAACCGAGTACCACTTCGACCGTCCGGTCTCCGTATCACCCCATACCGTCCGGCTGCGCCCGGCGCCCCACACGCGCACCCCCATCGAGGCCTACTCCCTGAAAGTACTGCCGGAGAAACACTTCATCAACTGGCAGCAGGATCCCTTCGGTAACCACCTGGCCAGGCTGGTATTTCCCGACCCGGTACGGGTCATGTCCTTCGAGGTGGATGTGGTGGCCGAGATCGTCACCATCAACCCCTTCGATTTCTTCGTGGAGAAATACGCGGAACACTATCCCTTCGAGTACAAACCGCGACTGCGCAAGGAACTGGCACCCTACCTGGAGATCACCGAGGACGGTCCCCGTTTGTGTGACTGGCTTTCCGGTGTTGACCGCTCCAGACAGGAGATCAACACCTTCCTTGTCAATCTCAACAAGCAGCTGGAGCATGACATCGACTACACGATTCGCATGGAACCCGGCATCCAGAGCAGTGAGGAGACACTGGAAAGGCAACTCGGTTCCTGCCGCGACACCGGCTGGCTGCTGGTCCAGATCCTTCGCCATCTGGGCCTCGCGGCACGATTCGTCTCCGGGTATCTGCTGCAGCTCACACCCGATGAAAAACCACTGGAGGGTCCGGCCGGGACGGATCACGACTTCACCGACCTGCATGCCTGGGCCGAGGTCTACGTACCCGGGGCCGGCTGGCTGGGGCTCGATCCCACCTCGGGCCTGTTCGCCGGTGAAGGCCACATACCGCTGGCCTGTAGTCCCCATCCCGACAGTGCCGCGCCCATCACCGGCGCAACCGATGAGTGCGAGGTGGAGTTCCGCTTCCATAACCAGGTGCAGCGTATACACGAGGATCCACGGGTCACCAAACCCTACACAGAGGACCAGTGGGAAACCATCCAGGCCCTGGGGTACCAGGTCGACGCAGAACTCTCGGCTGGCGACGTGCGCCTGACCCTCGGCGGGGAACCAACCTTCGTCTCCATCGATGATATGGAATCTCCGCAGTGGAACGATGCCGCCCTGGGGAAACACAAGCGCGAGCTGGCCGGTGACCTGCTGCTGCGTCTGTGGCAGCACTTCGCACCTGGCGGCCTGCTGCACTATGGGCAGGGAAAGTGGTATCCGGGCGAACCGATACCCCGCTGGTCCCTGAACTGCTTCTGGCGAACCGATGGCGCAACCCTCTGGCGTAATCCCGGACTGCTGGCGCGCGACGGAATCGATTACGGTTTCGGACCAGCCGAGGCGCGGCGCTTTTCGGAACACCTGGTGAAGGCATTGGGCCTGGCGACGCGCCACCTGGTGCCGGCCTATGAGGATAGCCTCTACTACCTGTGGAAGGACGGCGGTCAGCCGGTCAATGTGGATCTGCTCGGAACCAATCTGAAAAACCCCGACGAGCGACGCCGTCTGGTCGAACTGCTGGCGGGCGATCCCGGACAGCCGGTCGGGTTCGCGCTGCCACTGCGCTATGACAAAATCGAAGGAAGCTGGCAGAGTTGCCTGTGGACCTTCCGGCGCGGGCAGATGTTCCTGCTTCCCGGTGATTCCCCCATGGGGCTGCGATTGCCACTGGACGCCCTGCCCTGGGTCGCCAGCGAGGAAAAGGACATCGAACCGGAACGTGACCTGTTCGAACCACGCCCGGCCCTGGGCGACTACTACGGCGAGGTTACCCGCCGTTTCAGCCATTATGAAATGGCGCGGGACGAGCATCCCGAAATCCGGCAACAGGATCCCGAAGGGAACGGCGGCTCCGCCACCCGGCGGATCGAGGTGATCCATACCGCGCTGTGTGTGGGGATTCGAGATGGCATGCTGCAGATATTCCTGCCCCCGCTGAGCCACCTGGAGAACTACCTCGATCTGGTTGCCGCGGTGGAACTGACTGCCGCTGACCTGCAGATGCCGGTGCGCCTGGAAGGCTATGAGCCACCACGCGACTGGCGCCTGCGCAAGCTGGCCGTGACCCCGGACCCGGGGGTCATCGAGGTCAATATTCACCCGGCATACAACTGGACCGAACTGGTGGAACACACCGGGATCCTCTACGAGGAGGCCCGTCTGGCGCGACTGGCTACTGAAAAATTCATGCTGGACGGGCGCCATTCCGGCACAGGTGGCGGTAATCATGTCACCCTGGGTGGACCGACCCCGGCGGACAGCCCCTTCCTGCGCCGACCCGATCTGCTGCGCAGCCTGCTGACCTACTGGCAGCACCATCCGGGACTTTCCACGCTATTCTCCGGTATGTTCATCGGCCCCACCAGCCAGGCCCCGCGTGTAGACGAGGCCCGCGACGATAGCCTCTATGAACTCGAGATAGCCTTTCAGCAGATGCCGGATGGTGAGGTAACCGAACCATGGCTGGTAGACCGCCTGCTGCGCAACCTCCTGGTGGATGTCACCGGCAACACCCACCGGGCGGAATTCTGTATAGACAAGCTCTACTCCCCCGACTCGGCAACGGGGCGTCTGGGGCTGGTGGAATTTCGCGCCTTCGAAATGCCGCCCCATGCCCGGATGAGCCTGGTCCAGATGTTGTTGCTGCGCACCCTGATCGCACGCTTCTGGGCCCGCCCATACCGGCACAAGCTGGTACGCTGGGGTACGGAACTGCATGATCGTTTCATGCTGCCCCACTATGTCTGGGCCGACATGCAGGACGTCGTCTGTGACCTGCAGAACGCCGGTTATCCCTTCCAGCTCGAGTGGCTGGCCCCGTTCGAGGAATTCCGCTTCCCCCATTACGGTACGCTCCGGGTACAGGACATCCGGCTGGATATCAATGCAGCCCTGGAACCCTGGCATGTGCTGGGCGAGGAAATGAGCAGCCTGGGAACCGCACGGTATGTCGACTCCTCGGTGGAACGGGTGCAGGTGAAGGTAAGCGGACTGACGCAGAGCCGCTTTGTCGTCACCTGTAACGGACGCAGGGTCCCGCTGCGCAACACCGGTACCCATGGAGAATATGTGGCCGGGGTGCGTTTCCGTGCCTGGCAGCCGCCATCGGCACTTCATCCCACCATCGGCATCCACTCGCCACTGGTTTTCGATATCATCGACACCTGGAACGGCCGCTCTATCGGCGGCTGCACCTACCACGTGGCTCATCCGGGCGGACGTCACTACGACGTTTTCCCGGTCAATGCCTACGAGGCCGAGACCCGCCGCGTCAGCCGCTTCTGGAATTACGGGCACAGTGCGGGCCCCCTCGAACCGCCCCCGGAGTATGCACAACTGGAGAGATACTTTATCAAGGGACAGGCGCCGGGCCCCATGGCGCCCCCTGCGGAGGAGGTCAATCCGGAGTATCCTTGCACACTCGACCTGAGATACCGGAACCGGTGTGACTGATCCACAAGCGATAAACTCGCCTGCGCACAATGCCGCCTGCCCGACCTACCGGCAGGCGGTAACTGGCTATGACGAGATGTGCACCAGGCAAGGCAAGGTTCGCAAGCACTGGCGCTACCTGAACAGCGCACTGAATACCATGGGACCCGAGGTGTTGCAACAGCGCCAGCGCGACACCGTCCGGATGCTGCGCAGCGATGGCGCAACCTACAATGTCTATGGAACGGCGGACGGCCTCAACCGGACGTGGCCGCTCGACCCGGTACCACTACTCGTCAGCAGCAGTGAATGGGCGGGCATCGAGGCCGGCCTGGCGCAGCGCGCGGAACTGCTCAACCTCATCCTGAGCGATCTCTACGGGTCACGCAAGCTGATCAGGAAGTCCCTGCTGCCACCAGACCTGGTCTATGGCGACCCGGGCTTCCAGCGCCCCTGCGTGATATCCCCGCCGGCAAGCGCGCCCGGCCTGAGTCTGTACGCTGCTGATCTGGTGCGCTGCGCGGACGGACACTTCCGGGTCCTCAAGGACCGCACCCAGGCCCCATCGGGCATGGGCTACGCACTGGAAAACCGCACCGTCATGTCACGCCTGATACCCAGTTTGTTTCGTGACTCTCATCCACATCGGCTGGCCCCCTTCTTCCGGCGCTTGCGCGAATCGCTGGCGGCACTGGCACCGGCCACCGGAGGAGATGACCCGCGGGTTGTAATCATGACGCCCGGTCCCCACAACGAAACCTATTTCGAACACCTCTACCTTTCCAACTATCTCGACTACACCCTCATCGAGGGCGCCAACCTCACTGTGCGCAACGGCCGTGTCTGGCTCAAGTCCGTTAGCGGGCTGGAACCGGTGGATGTCATCCTCCGGCGTGTCGACGACTACTATTGCGATCCGCTGGAATTGCGTCCCGATTCCCTGCTCGGCGTCCCCGGACTGGTGGAAGTGGCACGCAGGGGACGCGTGGCCATAGCCAATCCACTGGGTGCGGGGATCCTGGAAAGCCCTGGCCTGATGGCTTTTCTGCCCCGGCTGGCAAAGCATCTGCTGGGGCAGGAACTGCGGCTCCCATCGGTTGCCACCTGGTGGTGTGGACAACCCCTGGAACTCGACTATGTACTGGCCAACCTGTCCAGCCTGGTAGTGCGTCCGATCAACCGCACCATCAGCGCCAGACCGGTCTTCGGCGACCAGCTCGATCAGGCAGGACTGGCCGCATGGCGCGAGCGGATCCGAAAGCATCCACATCAGTATGTCGGCCAGGAACGGCTGGCTCCCTCCTCGGCGCCGGCACTGCGCGAGGGCCTGCTGGAACCACGCCAGGGTATTGTGCGTACCTTCCTGGCGGCCGGACAAGACAGCTTCGTGGTCATGCCGGGTGGACTGACCCGCGTTGGAGAGAAGCCGGAAAGCCGGATTATCTCCAATCAGGCAGGGGCCGTCAGCAAGGACACCTGGGTACTGGCCTCGGAACCCGAACAGATCGATACGCTGTTGCCACAGGGACAGGCGGCCTACCCGCAGATGAAGGAGACCCTGCCCGGTGTCGCTGCCGAGAACCTGTTCTGGCTGGCTCGCTATGCCGAGCGCGCCGAAAACATGATCCGTCTGATCCGCACTATTCATCACCGCCGGAACGAAACCCTGCAACTCGGGGATCCGGTCTATCAGGCCACGCTGGGCATGCTCCTGCAGGGATTGACCCACATGAGCATGACCTATCCCGGCTTCACGGGCGGCGGCGGGGATAAGCGGCTGGCCGAACCACAGACGGAACTGATCGACCTGATCCGGAACCAGCGGCGCCCGGGGACCCTGGCCGCCAACCTGGCCGCCTTCCTTGACGCGGCCTACGCAGTACGCAACCTGGTCTCAGCCGACACCCGACGGGTATTCAACGACATCGGTGACGAGCTGGCAGGCCTGGCGCGGGAAGAGCACTCCGACCTGCAGCTCCTGCAGGACACCCAGGACCGCATCATCACCGCCCTGATGGCCATCGCCGGCGCCACCAGCGAGAGCATGAGCCGGGAACTGGGTTGGCACTTCCTCAACCTGGGGAGGCGGATCGAGCGGGCCTTGCTGCTGATTGCGCTGCTCCGGGCCGTACTCACAACCCGCGTGGCACCAGAGACCGAGTTGCTGTTGCTGGAGTCGGTCCTCACGGTTGCTGAAAGCTTCACCCTCTACCGGCGGCGTTTCCGTAACCGACCGCAGCTGGAAGTCGCCCTGGATCTGCTGCTGCTGGATGAGACCAATGCCCGCTCGCTGATCTACCAGCTGAACGCAACCCGGCAGCACCTCGACGTCCTGCCGGGTCAGGACAATCGTCCCTACAAAAGGGAAATGAAGCTGGTGATCGAGGCCACCACCCTGCTCAACCTTGCCAATGCCGAAGAGCTGGCCGAGCCGGATGCCGATTTCCGGCCACGCCTGGAAACCCTGCTTGCCGGCCTCGGACAGAGTCTGGGCGATACCTCCAACGCCCTGACGACGACCTATTTCACCCATGCTGAGCGGCCCTACCAGCTGGTCGATGACGAGGCTTGACGGCCATGAGATATCGTATCGTGCACAAGACGGAGTATTTCTACGGGATCACCGTCAGCCAGTGCCACAACCTTGCCCATCTGCGGCCGCGCAACCTTCCCGCCCAGCAATGCCTGGGACACCGTCTGGAGATCGATCCCCTGCCAATGGACCTTGCCGAGCACGAGGATTTCTTCGGCAACCATGTCAGCTACTTTTCCATCCAGCAGCCGCATCAGACCCTGACGGTCACCGCTACCAGCGAGATCCAGCTCGATTCCGGCAATAATCAGCTGGTACTGGACAAGGACATACCCTGGGACGAGGTGCGCGACAAACTTGCCGAACCGTTCACGGACATAACCCGTGAGAACCGGCAATTCGTGCTCGACTCGCCCCTGGCCACCACCAGCCCGGAACTGGCCGACTATGCGGCGGCCTCGTTTCCACCCGGCCGCCCCCTGCTGGAGGCAGTGCAGGACCTGATGGAGCGCGTCCATCATGAGTTTACCTACGATCCGGAGTTTTCCACTGTCACCACCCCACTGGCAGAGGTTCTTACCCGCCGCCGGGGCGTGTGCCAGGACTTTGCCCACCTGTCAGTCGCCTGCCTGCGCAGTCTGGGCCTGGCGGCGCGCTACGTGAGCGGTTATCTGGAAACCCTGCCGCCGCCAGGCCAGTCCAAGCAACCCGGCGCCGATGAATCGCATGCCTGGTTCTCGGTATACCTGCCCGATGCCGGCTGGCACGACTTCGATCCCACCAACAACCGGGTACCGCTGGACCAGCATATAACCACGGCCTGGGGACGCGACTATGCCGATGTCACACCGGTCAAGGGCGTGATTTTCGGCGGCAACCCGGACCACCGCCCGCAGGTATCGGTGGACATGGAGCGTCTGCCGGAGTCCCCTTCCACCGGTCTCCGTTGACACCTGGCGACGGAAAAGAACCAGTATCGAAAATCACTTCACTGAATCCGCAAGCGTACCACCGGGTATGCCCGGGCAGTGCGTGAAACAGTACGGTGAGAGCACCCGCGACTGGCCCGTATTTCTCACCGCGGGACGAGATGATTGCGCAGATAGTTGGATTCAGGTACCAAGCGAGGGCCCGGTATCGTGTGGGGGGGGGTGAATACAGGCCAGCACTCAATGAATAGTGCTTTATTCCCCGGGTGGAGGACCGGCAGACTCCCAGTTGAAACGGGGCAGCGCATTGAATGCCGAACGAATATTGTCTCCCCAGCTCCTGCGCAGCTCGCTCAGATAGGCATGGTCTTCTTCCAGCCGCATATAGCGGTTGAGTGCCAGACTGTCCTTTTCATAGATCAGCATTTCGATCGGTGGTCCTACCGTCACGTTGCTCTGCATGGTGGAATCCATCGATACCAGCGCACAACGTGCCGCATCCTCCAGGCTGGTATCCGGTTTCACGATCCGGTCAAGGATCGGCTTGCCATACTTTTTCTCGCCGATTTGCAGATAAGGCGTCGCCAGCGATGTGGTGATGTGGTTTCCCTCCGGATAGATCAGGTGGATCGCCGGCGGCTCATCCCCGATCTGTCCGCCGACAATAAAACTGACCGACGGGTTGAAGCCGGCCGTTACACCCTCCCCGTCCATGTAGCGGTTTTGCTGCTTCCGACTGACATCACCGATGTAGTCGGCCACCTCGTCCATGTAACGGGCCTTGCACAGGTGACAGCCGGGATTGTCCGTCAGCTCATGGCGGATGTGCGTCAGTACCGCCTGGGTCGAGGCAAGGTTGCCGGCACTCAGGAGGACAAACTGACGCTCCCCGTCGATGCCCAGCGTGTGCATCTTGCCATACTGGCTGACATGATCAGAACCGGCGTTAGTGCGGGAATCCGAGGCAAACACCAGACCTGAGCGCAAGGATATGGCAACACAATAGGTCATTCAGTCACCCAGATTCGTTCCGACATGCCTTGCACATTTCACCCAGGGATGGTCGGGGGGCACCAGCTTGCGCTGACCTGCCACCTCTTCCAGCGGCACGGGCTCTGCACCTTCGCCCCTCGAGGCCACCATGACGCCGAATACCCCTTCTTCCACCAGTTCAGCACAGGCGGAACCCAAGCGGGTTGCGAGCAGGCGGTCGGGAGCGGAGGGGGTTCCGCCACGCTGCAGGTGTCCCAGGATGGTGACCCGGGACTCCAGCCCGGTCAACTCTTCCAGTTGTTCGGAGATGGCAAGGGTATTATTGGTGTGGCTGTCCAC
>JARFQV010000147.1 GCA_029287615.1 Pseudomonadota bacterium
TCCACAAGAACGCTGGCACGGGTGCTCGAACAGCATGGTGAAACCAGCCGCGCCATCGCACTCTACAGCGGCCTCGTCAGGGAACACGATAAGGATACGTCCCTGTTCGCAGCACTGGCCAGGAACCTCGATAAAGCGGGCTACCAGGGGGAGGCATTGAAAGCCTGGCAATCCGCACGGGACCGCGACCCGTCAGATCCGCATCTCCCGTTCCAGATTGCCGGCCTTCTGCTGAAGACGGGAGAGTTTGAACAGGCAAAACGTGAAATATGCAGTTGCCTACGGATAAATCCATACCAGCCAGCCTACTTTGTACGGTATGCGCAGATTCTTGCAAAACGGGAGGATTTCAGTGAAGCGGCCCGCATGCTGGAAAAGGCAATTACGCTGGCCCCGCACCAGGAACATCTCTACTCCCAGCTGACCTGGTTTCTGATGCAGGCGGGTGAAGACAGCGCCGCTGAAAAGGCTGCGCACACGGCACTCTCGATGAACAGCGATAACCCCGTCACTCACGCTCACCTCAGTCGACTCATGGCAAGACAGAACCAAACCGAGGAGGCAATCCGGTACATTGACACCGCTATCTCGCTGAATCCGGAAAATCCGTTTTACCACGAGCACCTTGGTGAATTGTTATTGCACGCAGGCAAGACAGAAGATGCAATACGTCATTTACATCGTTCCAGGGAACTGGGTAGCCAGTCACCACGACTGATGTCATTGCTGAAGGAGGCATCCCGGCAATAGCGGGTACACACCATGTCTTCGAATAATCCGCTTGTGATCGCGGCGTTTCTGCAGTAATCCCGTACCGGTGAATCGTATGTCATACAGACGCCTGATGAGGCACCGGCTGTTACGAGTATTGCTGTTCCTTGTACTCGGCGCTGTTGCCAGTTACTGGATTTCGACACGACTGCACAAGGTTGAGATCTGGCTGGGAATCGGTCTCGTCTGGACCGCATTCTTCACCTATCTGGCGATCTGCGCAAGAAACGAACTCGCGCGGATCGCATGGATTACCCTTGCCTTGTTCATTTTGTGTCTGAGTGGATACGAGACCTGGTTGTGGCTGAAAAATCCGATGCTGTTGAAGGTCCGTTATGAGGGTAATTTTGACGATATCGGCTATTTCATCGATCACCCGATACTGGGCAAGGCGCCCAGGCCCGGGGTGCGGGCGCATTTCAGAAAGTCCGTGGACGGCACCCTGCTCTACGATGTCGTCTACCGTATTGACGGCAATGGACTCCGTTCAGCCCCTCCCCACGACGAGGCAGGAAGCTGTGTGCTTTTTTTCGGAGGTTCCTATACCTTCGGTGAGGGGGTCGAAAACGAGCAGACCCTCCCCTATCGCGTCGGGGAACTGGGTGACGGCAGCATCCAGACCTACAATTTCGGATTTCATGGCTATGGTCCCCACCACATGCTGGCGGCAGTTGAGGAAGGACTGGTGGACGATATAGTAGCGTGCAGTCCGACACACATTATCTATCAGGCCATTCCCGATCATGTACGAAGAACATCCGGCCGATTGTTATCCGGATTTCACGCCCCCAGGTATCTTCTGCCGGAAAACGGCGCGTTATACAAAAAGGGATTTTTCGATGATGAATCCCTGCTGCCGCCGGGAATACGCGGTTTTTTGAACCGATCGCTTGTGTTTCGAAGGCTTACGGCTGATAAATCCCCCCTGAACCGTTACGATCTGGATCGGTATGCCGCCATTGTGGCGAGGGCGCGGGATATTTTTTCAGCCGGGAATGATGGAACCAGCTTCACCGTGTTGTTATGGGAAGACGGTAACAGCAAGCTGGTGCGCGAAATCGCCAACCGTTTTCTGGGGCATGAGATCCGGTTTTATCCAGTGGAGGAGTCGGTGGGAATCTCCGACCGGGGGAAATATCGTCTGAGTGCCGAGGACCCGCACCCGAATGCACTGGCCTATGACCGGATAGCCCGGTTTCTGCTAGATGAGGTAATCAACTAGGCAGCTGGTTTCATCGATGTGACAGACAATGAAAATAATTGCCAGATGGTAAAAACCCGGGAAAAGGCCAGCCGATAAATCGTGCGCCGTAAAGATGGTACGGTACACTATGCTCCTTCATTGCACTCATTACCGGTACCTTTCATGAACCAGTATTTCCAAAACGCAGCCTCTGTTTTTGGGGTTGAAAATGAAACAGAGGTATGGGACCACTACCGGACATGGCGTGATATGGAACACGCCAATTCGATCAAGCGATACCAGGAATGGCGCAACTTCACCGGCCGTCACGATCTGTATCCAACCGAATTTTTACTGCCGCGCATTACCCGTCAGCAGCCGGAAGAATTCCCCGGCTTTATGGAAGATACGAACAGACAGGCAGACATACCCGCAGACTCACTTGCCGGGGAAGTGGCAGACCTGCAGGCAAGAAGCTTTCGTGTTCACCCGCATCCGGAACAACCGGCACCCCCGGGACGAAGTGCCTGCAGACTGCAGTTTCGCTCCCATCTTGTCTACCGGGCGCACCTGATAACGGATACCGTAGCGCAAATACTGGGGGACAGGTTGTCCGGCATGAGCGTCCTTGACCTGGCATGCAACCAGGGATTCTTCGGGCTTGATTTCGCATACCGGGGCGCAGGCAATGTTCTGGGACTGGATCTGCGGGAAGAGAATATCCGCCAGGCTGCGTTCCTGGCGCGGTTTTTCAACCTGCCGCATGCCGCTTTCCAGACAGGCAATGTCTATGATTTTCAGACAGAACGCCAGTATGACGTGGTCCTGAATCTGGGCCTGCTGTACCACGTAGTCGACCCGGTCGGATTACTGCAGCGAACCCACGCGCTTTGCGGTCAGCTGGCGGTAATAGACACCATCTGCCACAAGGAACCGATCTCCGCCTATCTTCAGTTCATGAACAAGGATACCGCTCTCAACGTGGCCGGAGAACATGGCATTGTATTCCACCCCACCTATCGCGGATTGATCGATACCCTGCATGATGTCGGTTTTCGCGATCTGATTGAGGTCGTCGCGGCACCGTCTCCAGCCGCCAATTTCGACTTTGGCTGGCGGGAAGACGTACGGCTGCAGGATCCCCCCCAACCGAATGTCGATCTCTACTACAATCAGGACAGACGCCTGATTCTGGCATTCAAGTAGCTGACAGACAGCAACGCTTTTGGCTCTACCCCTGATCGGGTGGGTAAACCAAAGTCATTGTGTCTCTCGCAGAGACGCAAATTGCGCCAGGGAGGAATCACATTCGCCTGCTAACCAATCAGTTAAGCACGCAATACACAAACACCTCTTTGCGTGCCTGGCGACCTGGCGAGGGCCATATGCGCCTTAATCATGAGCAAAACCCACCTAATCTGATAAAGACCCACGCTTTTTATTGACTGCGAGGGCGCCGCACCTTCGATGCATCCCGGCATCGCTCATCGATCCGGAATCAGCATGATCCTGGAGATCGCAATACCGCACTCTCTGGAGGCATTGTGATTGATCCGGTTCCCCTGATCCCCGGCTTGTGAAACCGTCCGGTTTACCGACAGTTTCAGACGGTCATACTCCCTCCCTGTATCAAGCAGCAAGCGGTTTACCAACGCATGCCCGCTCAGCCGGCCGCCTTCCGGAACGATTTCTGTATCGAGAGGCCTTTCGTTGATGCTCAACCGCAGACTACCGGTAATATCCTCCCCCATGGAATCGATGATATCGACATGGATGCGGTAATTCCTGTCCTTGTCCAGCTGGAGGTCAAGGGAGGTGCTGGTGCCGGGCCCGGTCCATCGAAAATAACCGAACTGCTGATCCAGCTCCCGCTGGTGCCATCCGGTACCCCGGATTGGTCCGGCGAAATCAATGATCAGGTTCCCTTTTTCGACCTTCTGCCGAGACCCCGGCAGCGCATGCCTGCCAGATGCACGCAAGGCCGCGGTTTTCGCATATCTTTCAGTGAAAATCCGGCAGGCACGATCATACAGCTCCCGGTCCAGACGGGTGCTCTCCCTGATC
>JARFQV010000194.1 GCA_029287615.1 Pseudomonadota bacterium
TTCTGGGTAATGGTTATGTGAGTTTGATTAATGAAGCCCAGAGGCTGTCGACAGAATATGACGAGGAATTTTTCGCAAGCAGGATCTCGGCATGCGCCGGATCATGATGGTTGACAGAGGTGAATAGTCGGGTGAATCAAGCAGAATTAGATCATACGCAGATTTCGTTATCCGAGGATGTGACTATCATGAATCAAATATATGCCTTGCTTCCTTTTTTTCGGTATCTGGTGTTATGCCTGGTCATATACCCTGCAACTAGTCATGCCTATATCGGTCCAGGGGCCGGATTATCTGCAATCGGGGCGTTGATCGCAGTTGTTGCAGCCGTCGCCCTGGCAATATTCGGATTTGTCTGGTACCCGATAAAGCGACTGATCCGGAAACGCAGACAGGAAAACCGGCAACAGCTCGATCCGGGCGAGGAGCAGAAAAAATAGGCATGCTCGTTATTCTGTTATCAAATGCTGCTGATCCGGCATTGTTGCCATGCTGATGCGAACAGGACATGGCTTGAACCGGGTGTGGCCTTCCTGTTTGCGGGTGCTCGATCTTCAGTCCACCAGAAGGTTGATGGTGGAATGTAATACTGCAACATTGGCAAAATTACCAGATAACGAGTCCAGTTACCCGGCCAGTTATAACAATCAGCTTTGTATGCCGATGATGGCGACTTTGCAGTGAAGAGCTGTCGTTCACGGAATGATAACTAATGCGACTCTGACCTGATTTATGCAGATGTATTTATATCAATAATGATAATGCCAATGGATGTTGAAAAAAATAACAAGGGTGCGGGGATTGCCGCATACGGCAAAATCACAACGGTCCCCGAACTTGCAGCCTCCCTGATCCTTCTTTTGGCATTCAATATTGTTGCAGTGACAGCGCTGATGTTCTGGGCGGGTATTTCTGTTAGCCAGTTTCATTTTCCCGCGGCTATTGTGCTGTCTCTGGGTATGGCCCGTTATATTTCCTGTAGCACACGTTTGTGGCTTGTAGCTGCATTATGGCTGGTTCCCGCGATAGTGGCGGGAAGTGCCATGATGGGCTGGTTTTATGATTTTAGTGGTGACGGACAGTGGTATCACCTTCCGGGAATAATTGCGATTGCAGAAGGCTGGAATCCGTTCCTGGCGCCGGAAATCGCTGAATGGAGAACCAGCTTCGCGCAGGATCTTGTTAATGCAGCCATATATGTAGAGCATTATGCCAAAGGGCCATGGCTGATCGCTGCGGTTGTCTACAAAACTACAGGAATACTGGAAGCGGGCAAGGTCTTTAATCTGCTCTATATGATTGCAGTCTATATTTTTGCTGCCGGATATCTGCGACGCATAGGTCTGTCAGGGCTCTGGAGTCATGTCCTGGCAATGGCTGCTGCCTTTAATCCTGTCAGTATCTACCAGATGGTAAGTGCATTCGTGGATGGGCAGATCGCCTCACTTTGTACCCTGCTGGTGATCTTTTCCCTGGACTACTTTCGTAAACCCCGTCCAAGAATACTGTTTCTTCTTTTTGCTGCAGTGGTATTGCTCGCTAATACCAAGTTTACCGGGCTGGTATATGCGTCTGTTCTCGGCGCAGGATTTACAGTACTGGCGTTTTCGTATGGCCTTCGCCCTGAAAGTGGACGGTATGCAATGGCAGGCCTGGCTTCATTAATGGTGGCCGTTCTTCTGGTAGGGTATCAGCCGTATGTCACAAACCTTGTAACCAAAGGAAACCCTTTTTACCCGGCGGTCGCTCGCGATGAGGCTGCTGAACAAGCAACAGAGGGTCAATTCGATCTGTGGGCCCCTGAAGGATTCCTGGCCATGAACAGGTTTGAAAAGATGGCACGTTCACTGCTGGCCGAATCCTCGGCAGCAACATCAATGCCCCGGTTAAAGGTGCCATTCTCGGTTGCAAAGCAGGAACTATATATATTTTTCAATACCGAACCAAGGTACGGCGGGTTTGGGCCGTTTTTCGGTTCTGTACTGGTGATGGTGCTGGTTATTTATGCGCTTGCAAGAGGCTCATCAGTGCGAAAGATATGGAATGCAGGAGCCATACTTGCACTGATGGTATTTGTGTCAGTACTGCCAAATCCCGAGGCCTGGTGGGCGAGACTGGCCCCGCAATTCTGGCTGGTCCCTGTCATCCTGCTTGCTGCGATAGCAGCAGGAACATCAGGGTGGCAACGCCGGCCTGCCGTGGCCCTGGTGCTGCTATTGCTGGTCAATTCAATGATTGTTGCTGCACTCAACTGGGGTCGTGCAGTGGAAAAAAATCTTGCGTTCAGGGGGCAACTGGAAACGCTGCAGCATATTGCTTCCACCCGCTCCGTGGAGATAGCAACCGACCCGCGATTTCGCATCGTCACAGAACACCGGCTGCGGGAAAACGGAATTCAGTATGTATATGTTGAAAAACCATCCTGCGATGAGCCATATCGTTTTTCCTTCCCGAATAATCCCAAGAGGGCACAGGCAATGTATTGTATTCTATGAATAAATGAGAGCCCCGCATAGGGCATGTTTAGTCCACCACAATTGGACGCTCGATGATGGTTGAATCTGAGCCCGGTTCTCTTCAGGCGCTAATAGAATGTGTGTTTCGGCAACCCTTTGAATCGGCTTGACCGCAGTTTTGCATATGCCCGGAACGATTCAATACCATTAATGTGATGATTATCTCTCACAAACTCGTTGGCGCCATGATGTACACGAAATCGCCGCCCATAGCCTATATCGGCCAGGCTGAAACAGGCAGGCCAGTTATCGTCATCAATCACACTACCCGGATCCAAGCGGCCGAATTACTGCTACTAAATTCCTTTTCCTCGCATATGGCACAATCTCTGCATATACATGGCCACAACGATTGAAAACACCAGGCACGATTGTCTTGATGCAGGCGCCACGGCCACGTTTGACTCGAATTCGTTTCGGCCCGAAGTAGGGTTCGTCCTGCACAACTTCATCCGAGTAAGGCGACTGGGCTTCGCAGTCATTGGCAATGCGCTGTCATATGCTCGGAAAAATCACATTGACCGATCGCGTACTAATGCCGGCCAAACGGGCCTCATCACTGGCCGTCAGATACAGGTCAAAGGCATTGTGCAAACGACGAAATCCGGACGCGCAGATCTTGAGATTATTGTAATACATGTTTTGCCTTTATACATATAAGCTGGCGCAAGTAGGTGTGCAATATGCACCCTGTGACCGGCATGCAATGTAATGAAATCATCTTCAGCATTTATCGCTGATCTGCCGGAATCATTCAGCGCATTCACCGCAGGACTGATCAAGCCTTCGTTAACTGCCATCATGACCGCAGTTGTGGCTTTCGTCTTCAGTGGACTCTGGTTCTTACAGTCTGCGGAAGATTTAGTTGCCGGTTATCCGCAACTACTTGCATCGGGCCCGGGGGACGATTATGCATTTATAACCGCCGCAGCACTCAATGTGGCTGACACGAAGCCGTCCAGGCGCGGAGTAGCCGTCCTGGGAGCATCTTGCCTGCGAGCCGCGACGGATGAAGTTAAGATCGAAAGCGAACTTCAGAACGCGGATATCAGCGAACGGGTTTTCAATCTGACAACCCGCGGCCAGTCGCTGTGGGAATCCATCGCTATTGCGGATTACATCGTACCGGGATTTGGCGGTGTTCTGCTTATCGACACGAATCCTTTGCGTTTTGCCAGAGGCCTTAGCACTCTGGAAACTATTATGCGTAACCAACGGGTTGGATTCCGATCGCCGATCTTGGTGGAATTGGCTCTCGACGCGAATATCCCCGCCACACCGGCAACGGGATATTATGCCTGGGACAATCGAATTTATTTGCGTGCGCGGCTGAATAAAGTATTCAAGAATCTGCTGCTGGGGCCTGTAGAGCATGAACACTCACGTCTTTCTGAAACCATAGACAAGGAAAAACGTAATTGGGTAATCGAACGCATTACTGAAGATATCAAGAGCTACGACGAGGATGTAGAAGTTTTGCTCGATGCGTTATCGAAACTGTCCACGGCACTTTCCAGGAGTGATTCTGCAACTATCATTTTGATCGAACCACCCATCAATCCCAATTTTATCGATACAGTTATCGGGCGGGATTTCTACGCACGTCACATGAACCGTATACGGCAATACGCCAGATCGACGAACATTCGATTTTGGGAGATGAACGAGGAACTGGCTTTTGGCAAGAGCAACTTTGCCGATTGGTGTCATTTAAACAATTCCCATTCACGCGATGAGTATTCGCAACTACTTACCGACAACCTTATCAGAGAATTCCTGCAGGAGTAATTTGAATGGAGAATAAATTATGAGTTTTGTGTATGTCAGACTTGCCAGGTTATTTGGTGCCGTAGTGCAAGGACTTGTCCTGGGTGTCTTGCTGTATCTTGCGGTAGCTATGTTGTGGGTTCAGGCTGGTGATGGTCGGATATTCCAGTACCAGGGCTTTTGATTAGCAGTCCGTGGAACAGTTCAAGTGATACAGACAGTCGAATTCTGGGTCGTTCTGGTTGCAGTATTGATTGTATTCTGGGCCATTCCATCGAAGTACAGGTATGGTTTTCTGGCGGTATCGTCTTTCTCATTTCTCGCAACAATTGCGCCGATGAGTGTCTGTGCCCTGCTTGGCTGGACATTGCTATTCTATTCCGTAGCACCTCATGCAAGTGTCGATGACCGAGGTACTTATCGCCTGCTCTGGAGCATCATCCTCGCGCTATTGGGATTCCTGGCGGCATTCAAGTACCTGGTTCCCGCAATTATAGAAAACACCGCCGAGGATACCGGCCTTCAGTATGTGATTCCGCTAGGCATCAGTTATTACACTTTCAAGCTGATTCATTATGCCATCGAATCGAGTCGTGGAAAAATCACTGATCGTTCCCTGGATAAATTCTTGTGCTACATGTATCTGTTTCCTATTTTTACAGCTGGACCAATCGAAAGATATGATCACTTTTTAAATGAACAGGAAAAGGTCTGGCATCATCACCTTGCTGTGGAAGGAGTTACGCGCATTGCGCACGGCTTGATCAAGAAGCTTGTAATATCCGGTATAATTCTCGTTACACTACGCAATGCGATCGTCGGAACCTCAGGAGATATTGGTTCTTTCGCGAATCTTACGGTGCTTGAAGCATGGGTTTTCGTATATGTGGCATTCCTGATTTCTTATCTCGATTTTAGCGCGTATTCAGATATCGCTATCGGCTGCAGTCGCCTATTTGGTTTCCGTATCGCGGAGAACTTCAATTTCCCGATATTCGCACCCAGTATCAGCAATTTCTGGAGCCGTTGGCACATGACGCTTGTGTCATGGATTCAGACCTACATCTATCTGCCACTGGTCGGTCTTACACGCAAACCTGCACTGGCAACATTAGTGGTTTTTATTACAATTGGTCTCTGGCACGCTGCTTCGCTTAACTGGCTGCTTTGGGGTGTGTGCCATGCTGTCGGGGTGTCGGTAAACCAGGCCTGGGCGCGATACAGGCGAAAGAAAAAGCTAAAACAGTTCAATGGCCTCTGGTGGAGATTCTGCGGAATATTTATGACCTTTAGTTTCGCCTCAGTCGCTTATGTATTCGCCGAAACAGCCGACTATGGATTATCGGGCGCTGGATTGGTTTTTTCAAGACTTCTCGGTCTTGGAACTTGAATAGATCCTCTGATTTTCTGCTCATTGAGCATGTTAAACTTGATCGGCATTATGTCTGAAATGATGAAACAATATAAATTCTGCAAAACATAAAGTCACATTTTAAGAAAGCACACCATAGCATGTCTATATTCACATTCCATGATCTGCTCACGCACAATCTTACGTCCCGCGCCGAACAAACTGCTGTAATTGATGGGGAAAGACAAGTCAGTTACAGGGAACTGAGTGATCAGGTGGATGCGCTCTCCACCTGGCTTGTTGAACACAATGTCAACGCAGGAGACAGGGTCGGCATTTACCTGCGCAAGAGCATCGAAGAAGTTGTCGCTACAATCGCGGTAGCCCGTGTCGGTGCCGTTTTCGTAAATATAAATGTGCAATGGAAGCTCTCGCAGCTTGAATATGTTATCAACAATTGTGCAATTAAAACGCTGATTATTGATGGTCGCGGTGCGAGGGAACTGCGCACCAGCAATGTATTATCCAGGCTGGATAACATTATTGTAAAAGGGTCTTCATCATCTCATCCAAAGTACACGGCATGGCAAGATTCGCTTGCGAAAACTTCAGTGATCGACCGTCCTGTTATAAATACCGGACTGGCGGCGTTGTTATATACATCGGGATCAACCGGCCAACCGAAAGGTGTCATGTTGAGTCATTTGAATTTGCTCGAGGGTGCACGAAGTGTTGCGAAGTATCTGAATAATGAATCTTCTGACCGCGTTTTATCGGTACTCCCTTTCAGCTTCGATTATGGGCTCAGCCAGCTTACGACCATGTTTCTGGTCGGTGGCACTATCGTTCTTCAGCCAACTTTCATGCCGAGTGAAATCGTTAAAACACTGGTCGAGAAAAACGTCACCGGGATGCCAGCGGTACCGCCAACATGGGTTCAGCTCGCGCAATATCTTCAGGTTCAGAACATCGAATTTCCCAGATTGCGTTATCTGACCAACACGGGCGGGAAGATACCTGACAACGTACTGGAATTATTGCCCGATTTGTTCGGTCAGCCTGAAATCTTTCTTATGTATGGATTAACCGAGGCTTTTCGATCAACATATCTCCCGCCAGATATGTTCAACTGCAAAAGAGGATCTATTGGACGAGCAATTCCTAACGCTGGAGTCTATGTCGTTGATCACGAAAAGGGAGTATGTGGCCCTGGCGAACAGGGAGAACTGCTGCATGCCGGGAGTCTTGTCAGCCAGGGATACTGGGGAAACCCTGAAGTTACAGCAGAGAAATTCAGGGTATGTCACCATCTGGAAAACGTATTGGGTGAACAGAAAGTCGTGTACAGTGGGGATCTGGTACGGATAGACGAAGATGGCTATCTCTGGTTTGTCAGTCGTCTGGATTCCATGATCAAATGCAGCGGTTTCCGAATCAGTCCGACCGAAGTGGAGGATGCAGTATCTGCCAGCTACATGGTCACGGATGTCGTTTCATACGGCGTCGAGGATAGAGAACTCGGACAGGTTGTGCACGTTGCAGTCACACCCCGTGATAGCAGCGATTTCAATCTGGATGTCCTCAGGCGTTATTGCCAGAAACACATGCCATCTTATATGCAACCCCGGACCATTCATGTCTGGGATGGTTCCATGCCACGAACATCCAGCGGCAAGCTGGACAGGCCACTGATTATCAAGCTGGCCACTGATGAGTCGGCAGAGTAATGACAATCCAGCGGCAGGTTAATTGTAAATGACCATAGAGGCTATAATGACGTTTAATCGCGAAGCAATGTTGACATATCTTTCCGATGAGCTAGGGGTCGATATCGAGGATATAAACGATGACACCCTGCTGTTTACAGATGGCTATCTTGACTCGTTCTCGGTCGTTGACCTTGTAACGTACCTAGAATCGTCAGCAAATATATCTATTAGTCCGTCAGAAGTAAATTTGGACAACCTTGATTCTGTCGGGCGTATTATTACTTTTGTTGACGTGAAGACTCAATGACAGGTCCTGATCCTCTGTATTTTCAATCTGAAATGCAAGACGCATTGCGTATTGCGGTGAACAGGATAGGAACACCTTCTTATGTCTATTTTGTTGACAGGATCAGGAGCCGTATTGAGGAGCTCCACACGGCATTTGGCAGGCGATTTCAGATCAGTTATGCAGTCAAGGCCAATCCCAATGCAGCGCTTTTACGCTTGCTGAAATCAGAAATAGAGTTGCTAGACGTATCCAGTGGCGGTGAACTTAATCTTGCGTTGGGCTCTGGCTACAATGCGGAACAGCTCAGTTTTTCAGGTCCAGGAAAAAGTGTTCCTGAACTTCAGTTAGCCGTTTCCAGCGGTTGTTCGAAAATTATCGTGGAATCAACAAGCGAGCTCGAAGATCTCGATGCTTTATGTGCAGCAGATGGTCGATCGATATCGGTATTACTTCGAGTGAATCCGCAAAAAGTACCACGCGGGTTTGGTGTGAATATGTCCGGTCGGCCATCTCAATTCGGAGTGGATGAGGAGGAACTGGCCGATCTGTTTCGCAGTGCTTCAAGACTCAAGCATGTCTCAATTGCAGGATTGCATATATATGCCGGCACCCAATGCCTGGATTCAGAGGCCATAGTCGAGAATTTCGGTAATTATATCGATATATTCAGAACATATGCACCAATGTGTGCTGGTGCTCTCTCTGATGTGATATTCGGTAGTGGAATCGGAATACCATATCATGATCGCGATGAGCCGGTTAACCTTTTTGATATCGCAAAGCATGTCAATCCCATGCTTGATGAAATGCGCCGTGACCATCATCTGCATAATGTTAATTGCATACTGGAAATCGGGCGTCTTCTGGTCGGAGAGGCTGGTTACTTCCTGACGCGGGTACTGAGGAAAAAAGAATCTCGAGGCAAAAATATCAGGATACTGGATGGTGGTATGAATTGTCATCTTGCCGCATGTGGTCATTTTGGAACGATGATTCCGCGCAACTATCGTATGTTTCGACTGCCGATAAGTAAGTCGCCTGGACATTCCACTGAGCAGATGAAAAGCTACGAACTATTTGGACCACTCTGTACTACAATCGATCAGCTCGGCAGAGCTGTTGAATTGCCTACGCTTGATGTGGGTGATGTCATCGCTATCGCGTGCAGTGGAGCTTATGGCGCAAGCGCAAGCCCGATCAATTTCATAAGCCATGGCCCGCCGCGAGAAGCGGTGGTGGAGTACGGCGCGGGCGAACTGCTGATACATGACGTAACCGGTGTGTGAGTCGTTTTCGTGGCGCGTCGCTTACTCATAGCTGGCCGGGGTAAATTCGCGATCGATTGTTTGAAATATATCCAGCGGCTTGCGCCAGACTGCGCACTCTACGTGCTGGCAGAAATCGAGCCCGTAGCGCTTGGGATCACGCTGGCCAGGTTCTGCGAACGTTCAAACATTGCATACAGTCAATACAGGCAACTGAATACAGCGCGCAACCTGAAACAGGCGTCGACATTCGGCGCCGATCTGGGTGTCAGTCTGAATAACTTTCAGATCATCAAGTCGCCACTTCTGAAAAGCCCTCGCGAGGGTTTTATAAACTTTCACAACGGTCCTTTACCGCGATACGGTGGTGTCAATGTCTGTTCCTGGGCCATTATCAACGGAGAGAAAAATTACGGTGTGACATGGCATTTCATGGATGAAGGTGTGGATACTGGTGATATTGTCGCTCAACGTCACTTTGCAATACCAGCTTATTCAACCGCCCTGGATTTAACGATGACCTGTATAGATACCGGCCTAGAGATGCTTGAGCAACTGGCACCCTTGCTGGCAGAAGGCATCATACCTCGGAAACAGCAACCCGATGGTCGCCGTTCGTATTTCTCAATGCGCGATGTACCAAATGACGGTCGTATTGATTTCAACTGGTCGTCTGATCGTATCGAACGATTTGTTCGCGGCCTTAGTTTTCAACCAATGCCTAATCCGTTTGTTTACCCACAGTTAAGGTATGCAGGCTCTACATTTTATGTGTCCAGAGTTTCCCCCCAAACGGAATCGAACGGTCTCCAGTCTGCTCCCGGAACGATAGTGAAAATGTCGGAAGAAGGTATCCGTGTTACTTGCGGCGATGGAAAGATCATCCTATGTGAACTGATGGACACAGAATTCAATGCGATTCCTCTGGGTCGGTTTATAACGGAACATCGTATGGCGGTAGGGGATATATTCCACTGAAGACAGGACAAAGAGTCAATGCTCACGTTGCCAATGTCTTCAACAAAGTGCAAAATAAATAATGATTAAACAGAGCAGTGCACATATCAAGTGACCGTTGATAGTAGGAATTGGCTGCCGGTATCAAAGGACATGTGGAATCGGGGATTTTGCTCGCAGGCGCCAAACTGGAGGAGATAGATGACCAGTATCACGTGCAACTGAACCTGGCAATCCTGGGACTACATGGCTGTTTTGATTGATCAGTATTCCCGAAACATCGTGGACTGGACTATGAGCAGTCGGATGATTAAGACCCTGGTGATCCAGGCTTTTCTACACTTGCAATAGTTTATCAGTATGCAAGATATGGAATACAGGAGATTTGCTTGCATTGCTTTTGTTTGTTCATGCAGCCAGATCCCCATGGCCGTTCAGGAGTCACTGACTCCCCAACCTTTTTTTTTAAATTCATTATGTGCGATGCCGCGGATAAGGTGCGTCACACTGATATTAAGGCACTGCTGGCCGAGGGACGAGATGATCTGAAGTACACCAAGCATCGCTGGTTGATGAATCCACAGAAGAATAGCCGCAAGCTGTGGCGGGACCTTCAAGGCGCCGTGCGAGAGTAACCTGATAACGGCCCGGGCCTGGGAAACCAAGGAACCGGTGATGAGCCTGCTGGACTATAACAGATTCTTTCGTAACAAAGGGTGCTTCCGTAATGCCATTTACTTCCATCTCGGCGGGCTGGATCTATGCCCGGTTGGGAATAAACAGCTAGAGTTACACACCTGATCTGGTAAAGATCCAGAAAACATACTGCAAAAACCTGCGTTGATTTTCTGGCTTGAATGATCTGACAAGAGCACGAGCAACATCATGTTATTTTGTGTTACTTTACCATCGAATTCATGCTCATGCAGAATCTGACAAGATATGTGATTATCAGACCGCTTCCGTACATACATTTTCTTTATGGCCTGAATTGACATGTGCAAGCAAGGTGAAACAACCCTGTTAATGATCACGGAACTGTTCCTGCCAACAAAGGGTGGTACGGCGGTGTCTTTCGACGATGATTTTCGTCGACTCGGCGGCAAAGAGGTGCATATCATTACTGCGGATGTCCCCGGTGCAAGGGAGTTTGACCGGGATCACCCAAACAGTATACATCGACTATCCTTCCAACGACGGCCATGGCTCCGGCCTGAATCCCTGTTTATTTACAGCAAATTGTTACTGAGTTCGTTGTGGCTCACGCTGGCACGGCGTGTTACCGCAATTTTTGCCGGGAGAGCCCTGCCAGAGGGGCTTGTTGCATTGATTGTGGGGCGACTCACGGGGCGGACTGTGCTTGTTTATGCCCATGGAGAAGAACTGACAGGATGGGGAAGAGGTCGCAAGTTTCAGGCGATGTGTTTTGCCATGCGCCATGCGGACTGGATACTATCCAACAGTGACCATACACGGGATACACTGGTAGACCTCCTCGGGGTGCAGCCAGAACGCATTGTAATTGCATATCCTACAGTTGATGAGAACAGGTTTCGTCCAGGTCTGGTCGCGGATGATTTACGCAAGGGTATAGGGCTAACAGATCAATCGAAATTCATTCTCTCGGTCGGGCGACTGCAGCGACGCAAGGGCTTTGACAATGTGGTCAGGTCACTTCCACAACTGGTCGATCATGGGGTGGATGCTCACTATGCGCTAATCGGGATTGGCGATGATTCTGATTACCTTAACGATCTTGCGCGGGATCTCGGTGTCTCAGATCGGGTACACCTGCTTGGCCATGTGAGCTACGAGGACCTGCCACGCTGGTACAACGCCTGTGATGTCTTTGCCATGCCCAACCGGGATATAAATGGTGACAATGAGGGTTTCGGTCTCGTATTTCTCGAGGCGGCAGCAAGTGGCAAGCCGGTTGTAGCAGGCAAGGCGGGCGGTACGGCTTCTGCGGTGGTCGAGGGAAAGACCGGTTTTCGGGTCGACGGTGAGAATATTGACGAGATTGTGCAATCGCTGGAACGGCTGCTATGCAACAGTCAGGAAGCAGAATCTATGGGGAATCATGCGCGCGAGCGTGTGCTGGATAATTTCACCCATGAACGACGGGTCGGACAGTTGCGTGAGCTGATCATGCAGAACGGGAGAAGTGAATAATTCGCAATGCTGGTCACGACGGTACGATTGCGATACTGCCCGGTACAACAGTCATATTTATTATTCTGCTGTCATTTCGTGACAAGTGCGGCCACCTGAAGATTTGATGATGAATCTATACCTGACAAGCCGGATGAAGGAGATCATAACCGGTATCACTGTGCCGTTTATACTGATCGTCGGGCTTGGCGGTAGTGAGCTCGCTTTTCGCCTGCAGCAGGGAAGGCTTTTCGGGGTTCAGGAAACAGTGGGTAAAACCCAGAATTCTTTCTACTATATCGATGAAGAGACGGGGTTAAGACTGCCGCGGCCTGGAACGCGGCACGGACGAATCCAGATAAACGATCAGGGCTTCAGGGGGCCACATCTTGAATTGCCAAAACCACCCGGCGTAATTCGTATCGCGTTTATCGGAACATCAACCACGTATGACGCGGATGCCGGTGCAGAGGAAAACACATGGCCATCTGTCACGACCGCAACGCTTGAAACCAGATTTCCCGGATGTGACTTTGAATATCTCAATGCCGGAGTACCCGGGTTTCACAGTAAGCATATCATCGAGCGTTTCAGGGCCCATGTTGTGCCCATGGAGCCGGATCTTGTGGTGGTTCTGACCAATGACCTCAATGGTGACGGGCGGACACAGGCCGAGGAAGCCGGGGTATGGGGCAAGCACAGGTACAAGCCCTCCTGGCTGGCGCAACATTCCCTGGTATGGGGAAAGATAGAGAAGAACCTGTTTATCCTGAAATTGCAGCGACAGTCCTATAGCGGGAAGGGCAAGCTGGAAATGGATATCGAAAAAATCCGGATGAAATACCGGGACAATCTACACAGGCTGCTTCGGGAGACTGGAGCAGTAGCAGACCAGACTGTGGTGCTGAAGATTGCCACCAGATTCAGGGCGGGTCAAACCAGAGATGAGCAGATAGACGCTGCCTCCTCCCGGTTATTTTATATGCCATATGCAACAGTGCCGGATATCGTGTCAGCGATCGAAGGCTATAATGAAGTCATCGGCGACCTGGAGGGAGTCCAGGGTACAACTGTTGTGGATCCTGATCCGGCACTTCCCCCGGACAGTATCCATTTTTCCGATACATCCCATACCACAGTCCGGGGCAGCAGGGTGCTCGGCGCGTACCTGGGCGGTGTGCTTGCCGCTGACAGGGATTTCTCCGAGTTGGTCGAGAGAATCAGTCCCGGATGTCTGGGTAACAGCTGACTCGCAGGTTTATCCTGCTATTTTTCTGTATCGCGGCCTGACAGCAGAAGCCGGCCCATGTCTTGCAGAATGCAACCGGTTCACATCATTATGACAGGATAGCCCTGGTATCGAATTCTGCGAAATTATTTATCCTTCAGGCGAAGCACTGCATGGCCGTGATGCACATGGATGCGTACCTTGAACATAGGCTCCCGGCGATTATGACAATACATGACTGCATGTTTCATCGCGGATTTCAGAGCGCAAGGTAAAGAAATTCTGCCTGTTCCTCGAAGATGCTGTAAAAAACCAGCAGGATCAGCAGTGCATACCATATGCCCATGAGTATATCTGCAGGTATTTTTGCCAGGTGTTGACGCAGAAATCCGTACATGATCCCGTTACCACCAGCCAGTCAGCAGGATGCTCCAGACCTGGAGCACCGAATTAAAGTCAGGTTGTCTTGCGATGATAAGGCCGAACCAGACGAAATGCACGGTTAACAGGATGCTGCTCGCATCAACCAGCCTCTGCAGGGCCGGGATGTGAATGGCTGGCAAAGCCGGTTTGATTCGCTGGAACTGCTGCCAGAATACAATGCCGAGCCCATGATAAAGACCCCAGGCAAGGTAGCGTAGCGATATTTCATGCCAGAGACCGATGACAACAAGCGTGGCAATGGCACCCAGTGCCGGGCTGCGGGAGAGAGAGACTACCGATGTATAGACATAATCGCGGCACCAGCTCGTCAGGGAAATATGCCAGCAGCGCCAGTAGTCGGAGATATTCTTTTGCAGATAGGGCCAGTTGAAATTCTCCATCACGCGAAAACCCAGCAGTCGCGAGAAACCTATCGCGATATCGGCAAATCCCGAGAATTGAAAATAAAGGCTGAACCCGCCTCGCACCATTTCCAGGTAGGCAATAAATACCGTATGCTGGGGATCAATGCCCTGAATGTAGTTACCCAGTCTGGCATTGACCAAAAAGTTACCCAGAAACGCGATTTTTACATAACCATAGAGTATCCGCTCCAGCCCCTCGGATAACAGATGTGCGTCCCAGCGTATCCGGTGATAATCCCGCTGAAACTGCCCGAACCGGTGTATTGGACCGACAACTATCGTTGGCAGGAAAAAAAGATAGCTAATGAATTCCTCGAATGTCGCCGTGTGGAATGAGCCTTTGTAACGCTCCAGAAGATAATGCAGGCACCGGAATGAGTAGTACGAAAGCCCGAGAGGAATCAGACCCTGCTCGAACACAGAATGAATCGTGTCCCCGGATACCTGGATTTTATAGAAACTGACGATTGCAATTATCACGGTGCCGACAGCGAGGGTCCTGTAACCGGATATATGTGGCGATCGTGAGAGCGTGTAGGTGAAAACTGTAAGCCCTGCAAGTATGGCGGCTGACAGCGGGGCGTATACCAGAAGAAAAACGACAGTAATTGCAATGAGGAGGCGTAACCTCCAGGCCATGGGTGTCAACCAGTACAGGCAGACCGTAGCCATCATCCAGGTCAGCCATGTGACGGATAAGAATTGCATGCAGGCCTGCCGTCAAATGTCCAAAAGGATATAAGATTCAGATCCGGACGGGAAAACTAGCGCAAAAGTGCCCAAGGGTCATCCATTACAAGAAACAGCATACCGAAGACAGATGAAACCATGGCAAGGATGACAAGGGTATAAAGCCAGACTTTGAGAGGGGCAACTGTATTGTCCGGCATTACCTCATTCTCCTTTCTATCAAGCGCTCCATGTCGCCCAGTGTTGTAATACTCATAATATCACGGGGCCTCAGGCGTATTCCAAATCGTTCCTCGGATGCGGCAACGAGTCTTACAAAAGCCAGGGAATCCCAGCCAGGTACGTCACCCGTGGCTGACGAGGGCGTCAGGGTATTTCCATCGACAGAAAAAATCTCGGCGGCAACTGACCTGAGCGCGTTCCAGATGGCCCTTTCATCCATTTCCGAAAGCAGCCTTTCATCAACAGCGGTATGCCACTGTTTTTGCGTCTTGTATACATGCTGTGGCGTGATGCCAAACCGTGATGAAAATTCCAGAAACAGTTTTCTGTCCAGCTGCGGTCCTGCCCAGATGGTCCATTCGAGGTCCGATTCCTGCAAGCAGTCATTCCAGTAATTTTCAGCAGTGAGGGCTCGCTCGATAAACCGGTTGCCGATCAGGAGATGTGTCACTCTGTGCCTGTGTATCGCGCCCAGCATGCCGGCAGCTGACTTCATTTCGACATGCTCCGGGACGTGCAGTGTGCCGCCGCTGGTAATGACCGCCACTTCAACGGATAGTAACAGCTCCGGATCCGTATCCCTGGTATCAATCAGTACAACGCTGTCGCGATCGAGGGGGAAGGACTTTCCGAACCAGTCTGCAGCGGTCTCGATGTCATGGTAATGGGCAAGGTGTTGATGGCCATCATCCAGCCACTGCATTGCAACACTGTTCACCAAAGGATCCAGGCTGTTTTCAGGTGCATTGTCAGCCTGGGTGAAGGGATCCGGGTCCAGGAGCAATGACCTGCCCTGTAGCAGGCAGGCCAGCAGGTGTGGCAGATCACCTAACAGTTCGCGTCCGGTATGCATACTCGTGCTACTGTTATCAGAGACTATCCTGCGGGACAGGTTACCATAGCTCAATGTACGCCTTCCGATCAAAGCAGGCCACAGGCGTCGCTGATGCTCCAGGCTTTCGGAAATACGGGCTGGCAGCCTGGAAAGCTCTTCCTGCTGTAGTTGCTTCAGTGCATGGCTGACTAGTTCTGAACGCCGGACCTTCCTGGTTGCTGTTGTACGTGGTAGTTCCTCAATGTGCAGTATCATTCGTGGTATCTTGAATTCAGCGAGATGATCTCTCAGGGAATTCCTTACTGTTTCGATATCAGGCCCGGAATCACCCTCAATAAAAAGGGCAGGAACATATCCCTGAATTCTGTCGGGATCCGGAACCCTGGCAACAGCAAACGGAATCGATTTTAACAGGGGTTTGAGTGCTTCCTCGATTTCCACCGGCGACACCTTGAGTCCGCCAACATTGATCATGTCGTCCTGGCGGCCGATAAAATGCAGGTATCCATCTTCATCAAGATACCCGAGGTCTCCCGAATCCACCCACCCCTGGCAGAGCTTCTCCTGCCATGCTTCAGGGGCATTCCAGTAGCCGGAGGCCATGTTGACTCCCCGAACATGGATGTTACCGGTAGTACCGGCATTCACGGGTTTTCCATCGTCATCCACGATCCTGACTTCTGTTCCCTGCACAGATCGTCCGACGGTATCAAGTTTTCCCTTGTCATGATTGATCTCCAGAATGGTGCTGCGGATCGCTTCGGTCATGCCATATGTAAAGAAAATTCTCGCATTCGGCATAATAGAGAGAAGCCTGGTCATGTACTGCCTGTCCAGCGGCAGCGTACCCATTTCCAGCCAGCGGATACGATCGCCGATTTCAGCAAGATCTTCTGAATAGTTTTCGAGTAGCAGTGCAACACCGGATGAGGCCGAGGAAAAGGCGTTGCATTTATGTACATCAAGAGCGGTCAGGGCGGATGCCGGGCTGAATATGCCATCCTGTAAAACCATTGTGCCACCGGCATGCAGGACTGCGCGGCAACGGCCCATGCCAAAACCATGCTGAAGAGGCGGGATTATGAGTTCCCGGATATCACCGTCCACTCCCATGCGGTTATTCATATAACCGGCTGTGCCACACAGGGAACGGTGAGAGAGCATCGTTCCTCGTCTTTGTCCGGATGTCGTGCCTGATGTATGAATAAACAGTGCGACCTGCTCTGGATCAGGATCGTATAGCGGAGTTCGGGAATCCAGAGTAATTTCATCGACTGTCACGCATGTGCATGCGGGGAAAACAGCCTGCAGATGGTCACATTGCCCGCTATCTGCAATGATTACCCGTGGTTCAACATTACGGATTACAGCTTCCAGGTCCTCCTCATATCGCGCCGTCGGTACAGCATAGGCACCCACTGCCATGGACGCCAGTGTACAGCCTACAAAATCGGGCTTGTGTGAGACTGCTATCACGACACGATCACCGGGCTTTACGGCATTCTCCAGCAAGCCGCCAGCAATGCCTGACATATGCGCTGCAAGTTCAGCATATGTCAGATCACCCCGGTCTCCGATTATTGCAAGCTTGCCGGGGTCATGTCTGGCCCATCCGGCAACCTGTATCGGTAGTGGTTCGTAATGAGGCAATTCAGATGTGATCATCAGTTTATGCCAGGTATCGGTATGGCGCGGTTACTATTCATCACTCATGTGTGTTTTCGATAAAATATCTGCCAGATCGTGGTGAGTGCGGATCTGATGTGATCCTGGCAAGGCAGTAATGCACTGTCATATTTTCATACGAGTCATTGATGGGCCTGTAGCCACTGCTCAAGCATCAGAATCACCCATACCATTTTCCCGAAATAGGTGGGATGAACCTCCCTGTGCTGTCGCTGGAGTTCCTGAATATACTTCTCCCTTAATATCCCTCGACTGCCAAACTGTTCCAGGCTGCTGTTGACAAGATCACGCAGAGGAGGGTGCGACAACGACCACATCCCGAAAGGCAAACCAAATCCATGCTTGCTCTTCTGTATGATTTCATCAGGTAGAAAATCCTTCAAAGCCTGCTTGAAGAACCAGCGTAATTTTTGTCCCCTGACTTTATAGCAGCCAGGCAGTTCACCCGAGAACTCGATGATCCGGTCATCCAGTAACGGGTAGCGTACTTCTACACCAGCAGCCTCGCACATCCCCGATACCTTGCGTAAGTCGTTATCTGCAAGTGTGAACTTCAGGTCCAGATGCATCATGCGATTGAGGTAGTCACCGGATCCGGTGCGAAAATAGACCTCTCGTAGCAAGTCATCTGTCAGGTCGGGGTTGACTGTGGAGAGAAAATCAGGCTCGAATACATCATATAACTCCTGCCGGTACAGGAAATTATATGATTCCATTCTTTCCGGTAATGGAATATTAGCCTGATTGATGTAGCTTCTGGCCTTGCGTAGCAGCGGGAGGCGTTCACCTCCCGGTATATGAAAAAGCAGTGGTTCAATCACGCCATTTCTGATGCCAGACGGAACCTTGCCATATAACTCGAAAATCTTCTGCTTGGCATAGCGGGTATTACCGCCGAACACCTCGTCACCGCCGTCTCCCGCCAGCATCACCCGGATGCCGTCATCTGCTGCGAGTTTTGCACAGAAGTAGACAGGCACGGCGGAATCATTACCAAAAGGTTCGTCATAATATTCAGTGATGAGTGGTATTGCAGTAAGGATGTCATCCTCTTTCAGGTAGTATTCATGTGTATTGCAGTTGAATTGCCGGGCTGCAATTCTGGCATACTCCATCTCGTCAAATTCCTCGGCTGTATAGCCGATTGAATAGCTCTCAACGGGATTGCTCCCGGTTTCTGACAGGATGCCGCAAACAGTAGAGCTGTCTGTACCTCCGGACAGGAAAGCGCCCAGCGGGCCACGGCGTGAAGCGGTGCTAACCGAGTCGGTCAGCAAGCCACGGAAACGCCTGGCATATATGTCATATGAGGAGAAATCATGGTCCCTGAAGGGGAGCGACCAGTAGAAATCCTTTTGCAGATGGCCTTTTCTGAATGTTATGCACTGTGCAGGAAGGAGCTTTTCTACCCTCTTGAAGATGCTCCCCGGACTGGGTATGTGGTGGAAATAAAAGTAATTGTATATAGCCTGCGGATCAATCTCCCGCTGCACCAGTGGGTGTCCAGTGACTGACTGGATATTTGTAGCGAATACAAGACAATCATCCTGGAGTGTGTAAGCC